>NZ_QCZG01000004.1 GCF_003097615.1 Pueribacillus theae | reverse complement strand
TAGGTCTCGTGTGGAAGCGTGGCGACACGTGGAGCTGAGAGATACTAATCGGTCGAACACTTAACCAAATAAAGCGGAGGCGACTGTACAGCCCCGACAAAAAATTCCAGCTTGCGAGGAGGCAGCTTTTCAGCCACCACAGCAAGATGACATTTTTTGCGAGGGGCTAGGAGCCGGAGCTGGATAAGAAAAGCCGAGGCGGCTGTACTGCTTCGCTGCAAAAGTGCTTCTTCAGAAGGCGGGATGCGAATCCCAACTGAAGAAGAAAACTTTAGCAAGAGGCAAGCCGCTGAGGCTGGACAAACGAAATGCTGAAGCGACTGTTCTGCTTCGTAGAAAAATGCTCTTTCGAGGAAGGGATGCTTTCTATCCTATCCCGAACGAGAAAGAAATTTTTCATAGAAGCAAGGAGCTGAAGCTAGACAACGAAAAGCAATCACATTGGATGTCGTATCTGGTTTTGAAGGAACATCCTTCACAACAAAACACNACGAGAAAGAAATTTTTCATAGAAGCAAGGAGCTGAAGCTAGACAACGAAAAGCAATCACATTGGATGTCGTATCTGGTTTTGAAGGAACATCCTTCACAACAAAACACACTGTCTAGTGACGATGGCGAAGAGGCCACACCCGTTCCCATGCCGAACACGGAAGTTAAGCTCTTCAGCGCCGATGGTAATGGGGTTTCCCTGTGAGAGTAGGACGTCGCTGGGCAATTAAAAAAGTAGCAGAGATGCTGCTTTTTTTGTTTTGTAAAAGGAAGAAGTAGGGTATTAATGATAGTACGTGATTAAGAAACAAGTCGATCAAATAAGTACAGAAAATGAATAACTCAGGAATTATTCGAAGGAGTAACTTGAAATTAAATGCTCCTTCTTTTTATTTCAGGAAAACAATCCAAGTAAATTTAATATACTTATTTAATATAGTGGAAGGAGGAGGATGGACGGATATGGAATTATTCTCATTTTTTCATTCAGATTTGCTGACGATTACGATTCGCTTATTAGTGGCTGTCATATTGGCTGGGTTTATAGGTTTGGAAAGAGAAGTAAAGCATCAGCCTGCAGGATTTAGGACACATATTTTAGTTGGTGTAGGCGCTTGCCTCATGATGATATTGTCAATCTATGGTTTTCAAACGTTTATCGATTCCAATTACAATACGATACGATTCGATCCTTCCCGAATTCCTTCTTATGTGGTAAGTGGTATTGGTTTTTTAGGAGCTGGAACGATACTCGTTCACGGAAGAACGGTAAAAGGTTTAACAACGGCAGCATCCATTTGGGTTGTTGCCGGTATAGGATTGGTAGTTGGCGCAGGGATGTATTATGAAGCCATTTTTACAACGCTGATTGTTGTAATCAGCCTTTTTTTGCTTACAAAGATTGAACCTATCTATATTTTGAAGCAGAGGAAGAAACATTTAGTCGTACTTGCTGAAGAAGAACTTTCCTTAAAAGAACTTGTGGCTATCATGGATGAGGCCGGTATTGAAATCGAAAAAAAATTGATCGAAAGATTGAAAAAAAGTGAACAAACAGTCATGAAGCATACTTTTCTATGCAAATATAAACATGATTCGAAAATGGATGATGTACTTGAAAAAATGTCGAAAATGCCAAAAGTTCAAAAGGTTTCTTACGGAATGGAATAAAAAGGAAAAATAACTGTATGATTTGAAGTTGATTGGAAAAGATGATTGATGCGGAAGATTTATGATTTTATGGAGTATAAGGTTGCAACCTTATTTTTGAATAGAGTATACTTAAAATATAAAGTCAAATATAGTCAAAGTCAGAAAGGTGGGGAGGTCAGTGAAAAATATTTCCGATATTATTGAAGCCTATTTGAAAAGTATTTTAACTGGAAGCGAGAAAGATGCCGTTGAAATTAAGCGCCATGAAATTGCAGAAAGATTTCAATGTGTCCCCTCACAAATTAATTATGTCATAAATACAAGATTTACAATTGAAAAAGGGTATATTGTGGAAAGTAAAAGGGGTGGGGGTGGATATATTCGCATTATGAAAATCCAAGCGAGCGATAAGGCAGACTTAATCGACCAATTGCTTCAATTAATTGATAATAAATTAACACAGCAAGCATCGGAAAATCTCATTTTGCGCCTTCTTGAAGAGAGAGTCATCTCTGAAAGGGAAGCGAGAATTATGTTAAGTGCCGTTGACCGGGCAACAATTAATGTGAATTTGCCGATGAGGGATGAATTGAGAGCGAATTTATTAAAAGCGATGCTTTTAACATTAAAATATAAAACGTAAAATGCCAGACAGGAGGGGTGAAATGTGAAATGCCAAGATTGCAAAGCTCAGCCGGCAACACTTCACTTTACTAAAATTATAAATGGGGAGAAGATGGAAACGCATTTGTGTGAAAACTGCGCCAAAAACAAGAGTGATGCGTTGTACGGCCAAAACAACTTTTCGATTCACCAACTATTGTCAGGGTTATTAAATTTTGAGCATCCGATCAAACAATCACAGCCAAATAACTTCCAAGTTTTTCATAACTTAAAATGCGAAAAGTGCGGCATGACGTATGAACAGTTTACAAAAATTGGCCGTTTCGGCTGTGCACACTGCTATAAGACGTTTGACGAAAAACTTGATCCGTTGCTAAAGCGGGTTCATAGCGGCAACAATACCCACTCTGGGAAAATACCGAAACGGGGCGGTGCCAAAATCCATGTCAGAAAGAGGATTCAAGTTTTAAAAAATAAGATGCAAAATTATATTGAACAGGAAGAGTTCGAAAAAGCGGCTGAAATACGCGACGAACTTCGTTCCCTTGAAAATAATTATAAAAATAAAAAGGGGGAATGATAGATGTCTCTTCAGCGATTTATATCCGAAGCAATCAGTCCTTGGATGAAGCAGTCAGGGCCCGATGATGATATTGTTCTAAGCAGCCGGATAAGATTAGCAAGAAATATAGAAAAATACACATTTCCGATTTTAACTTACCAAAATGAGGGAGAAGAGGTTTTAAACCAAATTAGACAGCAAGTTGACAATAGCCATCCAAATAAACTTGAACTCCTTTTAATGAAAGATTTGGAGCAGATTGAAAAACAAGTGTTAGTTGAAAAGCATTTAATTAGTCCACACCTGGCAAGTGATTCATCGTTTGGTGCTGTCCTGCTTAGTGAAGATGAATCTGTCAGCATCATGATAAATGAAGAGGATCATATTCGCATCCAATGCCTCTCTTCAGGGCTGCGCCTGCAAGAAGTGCTTGAAAATGCAAACCGTTTTGATGACTGGCTCGAAGAGAAGAACGACTTTGCATTTGATGAAAAGCGGGGTTACTTAACAAGCTGCCCAACGAATGTGGGGACAGGGATGCGGGCTTCGGTCATGATGCATTTGCCTGCATTAGTATTAACTCAGCAGTTAAACCATATTATCCCTGCAATTAATCAACTTGGACTCGTTGTTAGAGGAATTTACGGGGAAGGTAGCGAAGCATTAGGTAACCTTTTTCAAATTTCAAATCAAATCACGCTTGGCAAATCGGAAACTGATATTGTAGAAGATTTGAAAAGTGTTGTGCTGCAATTAATTGAACGGGAGCGGCTTGCCCGTCAAATGTTGCTTCAAAATTCAAAGATTCAACTTGAAGACAGACTTTACCGTTCATACGGCGTGTTGAAAAATTGCCGGATTATTGACTCAAAAGAAGCAGCAAAATGTTTGTCTGATGTGCGTCTAGGCATCGACCTTTCTCTTATCGGTGGTGTTTCCCGCACGATTTTAAATGAATTAATGATTTTGACCCAGCCAGGATTTTTGCAACAATATGCTGGTGAACTTCTTGGTCCAGACCAAAGAGATATTCGGAGAGCAGCAATTATTCGAGAAACATTAAAGCTAAAAGAAATATCTGATGAAGAAAGAGGAGGTAGTCAAAAATGATGTTTGGACGTTTTACCGAGAGGGCCCAAAAAGTGTTGGCACTTGCCCAAGAAGAAGCCATTCGATTAGGTCACAATAATGTAGGGACAGAGCATATCTTGCTAGGGCTTATACGCGAAGGGGAAGGAATTGCCGCCAAAGCGCTTAGTGCTCTTAATCTTGACCCTGAAAAAATTCAAAAAGAAGTTGAAGGGTTAATTGGAAGCAGTGAGGAGAAAGTTCAAACCATTCATTACACGCCAAGAGCGAAAAAAGTAATCGAATTGTCGATGGATGAAGCTCGAAAACTTGGGCACTCTTACGTAGGAACAGAGCATATTCTTCTCGGCCTAATTCGCGAAGGCGAAGGAGTGGCAGCGAGAGTTTTAAATAACTTAGGAATTAGCTTAAATAAAGCGAGGCAGCAAGTGCTTCAACTCCTCGGGAGCAATGAATCCAGTTCCGGGCACCAAGGTGCTACAGCCAATGTGAATACGCCGACACTTGACAGCCTTGCAAGGGATTTGACACAAGTTGCGCGTGAAAGCGGGCTTGACCCTGTAATCGGCCGAAGCAAAGAAATTCAGCGTGTCATCGAAGTATTGAGCAGGCGTACGAAAAATAATCCGGTAATAATCGGTGAACCCGGCGTCGGAAAAACAGCGATAGCCGAAGGGCTGGCACAGCAAATTGTAAATAATGAAGTGCCTGAAATTTTACGTGACAAACGCGTCATGACGCTTGATATGGGGACCGTTGTCGCTGGTACGAAATATCGCGGTGAATTTGAAGACCGGCTTAAAAAAGTAATGGACGAAATTCGCCAGGCAGGCAACATTATTCTATTTATTGATGAGTTGCATACATTGATTGGTGCGGGAGGCGCAGAAGGAGCAATCGATGCTTCGAACATTTTAAAACCGGCTCTTTCCCGTGGAGAACTCCAATGCATTGGTGCGACAACGCTCGATGAATACCGTAAATATATTGAAAAAGATGCAGCATTGGAAAGGCGTTTCCAACCGATCCAAGTGAATGAGCCGACGCTTGAAGAGTCAATTGAAATTTTGAAAGGGCTCCGCGACCGATACGAAGCTCACCATCGTGTGACAATTCCAGACGATTCGATTGTAGCAGCAGTTACTTTGTCTGATCGCTATATATCCGATCGCTTCCTTCCGGACAAAGCCATCGACTTAATTGATGAGGCGGGTTCGAAGGTCCGATTGCGCTCATACACAACCCCGCCGAATTTGAAAGAATTGGAACAAAAGCTTGAAGAAGTAAGAAAAGAAAAAGACGCAGCCGTGCAAAGTCAGGAATTTGAAAAAGCAGCTTCCCTTCGGGATACAGAACAGCGTCTTCGCGAAGAAGTAGAGCAAACGAAAAACCAATGGAAAGAAAAACAAGGGCAAGAGCATCAAGAAGTAACGTCGGAAGATATTGCCATGGTTGTATCGAGCTGGACAGGAATTCCTGTCTCCAAGCTGAAAGAAGAGGAGACGGATCGTCTGCTTAAGCTGGAAGAAATTCTTCACGATCGCGTCATTGGCCAGGATGAAGCGGTAAGAGCTGTTTCACAAGCTGTAAGAAGAGCGAGAGCGGGGCTGAAAGATCCGAAACGTCCAATTGGATCATTTATTTTCCTTGGACCTACAGGTGTCGGTAAGACAGAGCTTGCACGTGCGCTTGCCGAAGCAATGTTTGGCGACGAAGATGCGGTTATCCGAATTGATATGTCGGAATATATGGAGAAGCATGCAACATCAAGGCTTGTCGGGGCTCCTCCAGGATATGTCGGCTACGAGGAAGGCGGCCAATTGACAGAAAAAGTACGCAGAAAGCCATATTCGGTTGTTTTGCTTGATGAAATTGAAAAAGCGCATCCTGACGTTTTTAATATTCTTCTGCAAGTGCTTGAAGACGGCCGTTTAACAGACTCAAAAGGCCGGACAGTTGATTTTAGAAATACCATTTTAATCATGACTTCTAATGTTGGAGCAAGTGCATTAAAGCGAAATAAATACGTCGGTTTTGCAGTGCAGGGTACGGATCGGAATTATAAAGACATGAAAGACAAAGTATTAGACGAGTTGAAAAAGGCATTCAGGCCAGAATTTCTGAATAGAATTGATGAGACGATTGTCTTCCACTCCCTAGAGAAAAAACATTTAACGGAAATTGTAAACTTATTGAGCAACCAACTCAGAAAACGGCTGCGTGAACAAGGCATTGATTTTTATTTGACAGAAGCGGCAAAAGAACAACTTTCAGAAGACGGGTACGATCCAGAATATGGAGCTAGACCGCTGCGCAGAGCCATTCAGCGTCATATTGAAGATTTGCTTTCAGAGGAATTATTGAAAGGCAACATAAAAAAAGGCCAACACGTAAAAATTGATGTAAAAGATGGCAAGTATGTTGTTGAAGCGTTGGAAAGTGCTAAGCAGTAAGTAGTGTGTGGCCGGAAGAAATGGGGACTTCCGGTCGCCTGCTTTGTTTTGGAAAATAGAAACATGGTGCAGGGGAGAAAGCATGGCAAAAAGAAAAACAAAATATATTTGTCAAGAATGCGGATATGAATCACCGAAATGGATGGGAAAATGTCCAGGCTGCCACCATTGGAATACAATGGTAGAAGAACTGATTGAATTGCCGAATAAAACAAAAAGAGGCTTTGTTACGTCTGGAGCAGGCGCCTCGTCAAAACCGATGTCCATCCAATCGATTAAAGGCGATCGTGAGCCGAGAATCGACGCGAAAATTAATGAACTGAACAGAGTGCTTGGTGGAGGGATTGTCCCAGGCTCGCTAGTGTTGGTCGGAGGCGACCCGGGAATTGGGAAATCGACGCTTCTTTTGGAAACTTCGTACCATTTGGCAAAGGACAATGCAAAAGTCCTTTACGTTTCTGGCGAAGAGTCAATGAAACAGACAAAGCTTCGGGCAGAAAGGCTACATATTGCTGCAGAAACATTATATATCCAAGCTGAAACAGATTTGGAATTGATTGAGCAAGCAATTGAGGAGCTTCAGCCTGTCTTTATTGTTGTTGATTCCATTCAGACAATGCATCATCCAGCGGTTACAAGCGCGCCGGGCAGTGTTTCCCAAGTAAGAGAGTGTACCGGTCAGCTTATGCGTATCGCAAAAACGAAAGGAATTGCCATTTTTATCGTTGGGCATGTGACAAAAGAAGGTTCAATTGCAGGGCCAAGGCTGCTTGAGCATATGGTAGATGCTGTTCTTTATTTTGAAGGAGAACGCCATCATTCTTATCGCTTGCTTCGAGCTGTGAAAAATCGGTTCGGCTCAACAAACGAGCTTGGGGTTTTCGAAATGAAGGAAACGGGGCTAGAAGAAGTGGCGAATCCTTCGGAAATTTTTCTTGAAGAAAGAGCAAAAGGCGCTTCTGGATCAACAGTTGTCGCGTCATTAGAGGGGACGAGAACGCTTATGGTTGAAATACAGGCGCTTATTACGCCGACAAGCTTTGGAAATCCCCGCCGTACTGCAAACGGGATTGACCATAACCGTGTATCGCTTTTGATGGCTGTTTTAGAAAAACGAGTTGGGCTTCTGCTGCAAAACCAAGATGCCTATTTAAACGTAGCTGGCGGGGTGCGCCTTGATGAACCTGCGATCGATCTCGCCATCGCTATTAGCATCGCGTCAAGCTTCCGTGACCGGCCGACGAAGCCAAGTGATGTCATGATTGGCGAAATCGGTTTAACTGGCGAAGTAAGAAGGGTTTCGCGCATTGAACAAAGGGTTCACGAAGCAGCAAAATTAGGTTTTACACGCGTCATTTTACCAAAGAAAAATATTGGCGGTTGGGCGATCCCTAATGGTATTCAAGTTATTGGCATAGACACGGTGGGGCAGGCGCTGGAGCATGCTTTGGAGGGGTAGAGAGAGATGGAGCCGAGAGCAGTATCTACGATCATTAATCAGTTTCTTCAAATTGTAGCCCCCGGGACGCCGCTTCGCGAAGGGATCGATAATATTCTCCGTGCTGAAACCGGCGGACTGATTGTAGTGGGCTATGATGACAAAGTGAAGCAAATTGTTGATGGCGGCTTTTCCATTGATTGCAAATTCACGCCTGCTTATTTATATGAACTTGCGAAAATGGACGGTGCCATTATTTTAAATGAAGAAGGGAACCGAATTTTATATGCCAACACACAGCTTATCCCCGATACGGCAATTCCTTCAAACGAAACGGGGATCCGCCACAGGACAGCTGAACGTGTTGCAAAACAAACTGGAAGCCTTGTCATTTCCATTTCCCAACGCCGAAATATCATTACACTGTATAAAGGGAACATCCAATATTCGTTAAAAGATATAGGGGTGATTATAACTAAAGCCAATCAGGCGATTCAAACGCTTGAAAAGTATAAATCTGTGCTTGATCAAGGCTTAACGAATCTAGGGGCTTTGGAATTTGAAGAACTTGTTACATTGCAAGATGTTTGCCAAGTGCTTCATCGCATTGAAATGGTGATGCGTATTCGAAGTGAAATTCTAAACTATGTCAATGAGCTCGGAACAGAAGGCCGCCTGATTAGTATGCAGCTTGAAGAGCTTGTCGGCAATGTAGAGTTGGATGCTAGGCTATTGATTCGCGATTACGTAAAGGATAGCAAAGTCAATCCGAATGAAGTGATGAAACAATTAAGCAAGCTGTCAAACGAAGAATTGCTTGAAGAGAGTGCCATTGCTAAATTATTGGGCTTTCCTGCAAGCGCAGTCCGAAATGACGAAGCTGTCGCACCGAAGGGTTACAGGCTTTTGCACAAAATACCAAGGCTTCCACCGCTCATTATCGGGAATTTAGTTCGGGCATTTCCTAATTTAAACGCGATTGCGAAGGCTTCATTAAAAGATTTGGATGAAGTGGAAGGCATTGGGGAAATTCGGGCGAGAGCCATTCAAGCCGGTTTAAAGCGCGTCCAGGAACAAGTTTTAATCGATCGCCATATTTGATGGGAGGCTAGAGCCTTGTTAGAGATTTCATAGTTTCATTTATGTTACACTATGTAAATTATTTGGAAAATAGGTTTCAAAACAGGGAAACTGTTTATAATGATAGAAGGAGGTGAATATGTTGAACGAGAATCTTTTAAAAAGATTTGTGCAATTATTTTTTATTTTGTCGGGTGCCACACTGGGCTGGCTCTTCGTTCCAGATTTGCTGTCACTCTTAAACATCGGAGACATCCCATTGCTCATTTCCCCTTATATCGGAGCATTTATTGGCGCACTTATATTATTTTTAGCAACCTATTGGTTAACGGATTATATTGCTGGATTAATTAAATGGGTGGAAGAAGCACTTGTTAAAGTACCGATTACAGACTTATTATTTGGAACGATTGGGTTAGTCGTCGGATTAATTGTTGCGTTTCTTATAACGGTATCTTTAAGCGGAATGGACATCCTAATCTTAAGTGACGTCGTCCCGATTTTCATCACAGTACTCGCAGGCTATTGGGGTTTCCAAGTGGGCTTTAAAAAACGGGATGAATTAGTTTCTCTTTTTTCGATAAATAAAATGAGAGACAAGAAAAAAGAAGTAGAGGAACCAAGAGACGTTGAGAAAGATAATGTGAAGTTGAAAATATTGGATACGAGCGTCATTATTGATGGACGAATCGCTGACATTTGCCAAACAGGATTTTTGGAAGGGACGCTTGTTATCCCCCATTTTGTACTTGAAGAGTTGCAGCATATTGCAGATTCATCAGATGCCTTAAAGCGCAATCGCGGCCGCAGGGGATTAGATATTTTGAATAGAATCCAAAAGGAACTTGATGTCAATGTCGAAATCTATGAAGGCGACTTTGAAGAGATTCATGAGGTTGACAGCAAGCTCGTGAAACTAGCGAAACTATTGAATGGCATTGTTGTCACAAATGACTTTAATTTAAACAAAGTATGCGAACTGCAAAATGTAGCTGTCTTGAACATAAATGATTTGGCGAATGCTGTGAAGCCGGTCGTTCTGCCTGGTGAAGAATTAAATGTACAGGTGATTAAAGACGGGAAAGAACATAACCAAGGCATTGGCTATCTTGACGATGGTACGATGATTGTCGTTGAAGAAGGGCGCAACTACATTGGTAAAACCATCGATGTCATTGTAACGAGTGTACTGCAGACGTCTGCAGGCAGAATGATTTTCGCCAAGCCTAAATTGTTGGAAAAGGCATTATAAGTTTCTTATTCATATAAATCGAGACGTACCAAGGGATTAGCGTCCGTTATTCCCCACTTATACTTCTTCGAAATCTCTAAATCTTGAAGTGGGGGGTCTTCCGGACGGTAGCACCGGATAAAGCAAACTAAAAAGGTAAGGGATGGTTTGTTATCGTGGAATATCGCGTTGTTATTCCTGCAGCGGGGCAAGGAAAACGCATGAAAGCCGGAAAAAACAAGCAGTTTATTTTACTTGAAGACCAGCCGGTTATCGTTCATACGTTAAACGTTTTTCAAAACGATCCAAATTGCATTGGAATCATACTTGTTATAAATGAAAAAGAAAAAAAAGAATTCTGTGAGCTTGTCGATGCAAATAAATTATCAAAAGTAAGCCATATTCTGAATGGCGGCAAGGAACGCCAGGACAGTGTGTATAAAGGATTAAAAGCTCTTCCGGGAGAAGAGGATGGTGTTGTACTCATTCATGACGGCGCAAGGCCATTCGTTACGTGTGACATGATCACTCGTGTAGCAAAAAAAGCGGCTGCAAAAGGTGCAGCCGTTTTAGCTGTTCCTTTGAAAGATACGATAAAAAGCGGGAATGATGGAATCGTCCTAAAAACATTGAATCGATCCAGTCTGTGGGCTGTTCAAACACCGCAAGCTTTCCGATCCTCCATTATTATCAAGGCTTATGAGCATGCAGAACGCTGCGGAATCACTGCAACAGACGATGCTTCCCTCGTTGAGGAATTAGGTTATGAAGTATCGATTGTTTTAGGTGAAGAGTATAATATTAAACTGACGACACCATATGATTTGTCAATGGCTGAAGTCATCTTGAAATGGAAGGAGAACAAAGGGTGATACGGATTGGACAAGGGTTTGATATTCATCAGCTTCAAAAAGGCAGAAAAATGGTAATAGGCGGAGTTGAAATCCCGTATGAAAAGGGCCTGCTTGGCCATTCTGATGCCGATGTGCTGCTGCATGCTATAACAGATGCATGCCTTGGAGCGCTTGCACTGGGAGATATCGGAAGACATTTTCCAGATACGGACGAGGCTTATAAAAATGCCGATTCGCGCGAGCTTCTTCACAAGATATGGGAGCTTATCAAACAAAAAGGCTACCGATTGGGAAACATTGATTGCACAGTCATCGCACAAAAGCCAAAAATGGCGCCGCATATTCTAAGAATGAGAGAAACGATTGCGGCACTGCTTGAAGCAGATGTTTCTCAAATTAACGTAAAAGCAACAACAGGCGAAAAACTTGGATTTATAGGCAGAGAAGAAGGAATCGCAGCGCAAGCTGTGGTCCTATTGCAAAAAAGGTAAGCCGCACGAAGAAAGGTGTATTGTTCTTGACGGCTTCTTGCGGAATCATGGTAAAATGAAAAAAATGACTGAATGAAAGAAGTGGAAGGTGTAACAAATGTCAAATGAAATCAGGGTTCGCTATGCTCCAAGCCCGACTGGGCATTTACATATAGGAAATGCGAGAACAGCTTTATTTAATTATTTATTTGCACGTTCGCAAAACGGAAAATTCATTATCAGGGTGGAAGATACGGATGTCAAACGCAACGTGGAAGGCGGCGAACGCAATCAGCTCCGCTACTTAACATGGCTTGGCATAGACTGGGATGAAAGCATTGATAAAGGCGGGGATTACGGACCGTACAGGCAGACTGAACGGCTTCATCTGTATGAAGAGCATGCCAATGATTTGCTTGAGCGGGGGCTTGCGTTTAAATGCTATTGCACGGAAGAAGAATTAGAAGCAGAACGCGAAGCCCAGCGGGCAAGGCATGAGATGCCCCGTTACTCTGGAAAATGCAGGAATTTGACAGATGAGGAGCGAGCCCAATTTGAAGCGGAAGGGCGTAAACCAAGTATCCGTTTCAAAGTGCCGGAAAACCGAGTATACGCATTTGACGATCTAGTTAAGGGTGAAGTGACATTTGACTCAAACGGGATTGGCGACTTCGTGATTGTGAAAAAGGACGGCATTGCAACCTATAACTTTGCGGTAGCCATCGACGATCACTTTATGAAAATTTCCCACGTTCTTCGTGGAGACGATCATATTTCCAATACGCCTAAACAAATGATGATTTATGAAGCCTTTGGTTGGGAACCGCCTGTGTTTGGCCACATGACGCTTATCGTCAACGAAGAGCGCAAAAAACTGAGCAAGCGTGATGAATCGATTATTCAATTCATTGAGCAATACAAAGAACTCGGCTATTTGCCGGAGGCGTTATTTAATTTTATTTCATTGCTTGGCTGGTCGCCTGTCGGGGAGGAAGAGATTTTTTCGAAAGAACAATTTATTGAAATGTTTGATGTGAAACGTTTATCGAAATCACCGGCAGTTTTTGATACACAAAAGCTTGCTTGGATGAATAACCAATATATAAAAAACAGCGACTTGGATCGAATCATTGAGTTAACATTGCCTTTTCTCATTCAAGCGGGCCGCCTGCCAGAAAATTTATCAGCTAAGGAGCGGGAATGGGCTGAAAAATTAATTGCCATTTACCAAGATCAGTTAACGTATGGCGCAGAAATCGTCGAGTTGACAGACTTGTTTTTCCGTAAGACGATTTCGTATAATGAAGAGGCAAAGAATGTATTAAACGAAGAGCAAGTACCGGAAGTACTTCAGGCTCTTCTTGAAGAGATTGAGCCGTTGGAAGGTTTCAGCCCTGAAGAAGTGAAAGCTGCCATAAAAAGAGTTCAGAAAGCAACAGGGCAAAAAGGCAAGCGCCTTTTTATGCCGATCCGTGTAGCGACAACAGGGCAGACGCATGGCCCTGAGCTTCCAGCTGCCATTTCACTTTTGGGAAAAGAAGTAGTAGAAGCGCGTCTTAAAAAAGCTGTTCAAAAAGGGTGAAAAACCGCATCGGTTAACAGAATCAACAGAAGATGTATACTATAATAGCTAAAACTGAAATTTTACTTACAATGACAAGGACGAGTAGGAATTGATTGTTTCATATGTCAGAGAATACCACCTTAGGCTGAAAGTGGTTTATGAAACACAATTTTGAAATGCACCTTCGAGTTCTTTTGTTGAAATGAAACGAGTAAACAAAAGCGGACGTCTCCCGTTACCAGGCATAGAGCGCATTGTCTTTTAAGTATGTGTTCAAAAAGGAGGGCTTGCCTCCTGTAAGCCTCCGGACTTTTTGAACAACCCTTTAATTAAAACTTTTTAAGCAATGCATAAGCAGAGTGGAACCACGTCAATCGGCGTCTCTGTGTCTTCGGGCACAGGGGCGCTTTTTGTTTGAACTCGGATCAAGGAATGAAAATAAGATGGGAGGGAGTCTACGATGTTTAAAAGGCTTCGTGAGGATATAGAAGCCGTATTTGAAAATGACCCTGCGGCTAGAAGCGTTTTAGAAGTCATCTTAACTTATTCAGGGCTGCATGCCATTTGGTCACATCATATCGCTCACTGGTTTTGGAGAAAGCGTTTATTTTTCCTTGCTCGTCTCACATCACAAGTTAGCCGGTTTTTTACTGGGATTGAAATCCATCCCGGCGCTAAAATTGGACGCCGTTTGTTCATTGACCACGGAATGGGAATTGTGATTGGCGAGACTTGCGACATTGGAGACGACGTCATTATTTTTCAAGGGGTCACTTTAGGCGGAACAGGCAAAGAAAAAGGGAAACGGCATCCCACGGTTAAAAATAACGTGATGATTTCGACAGGTGCAAAAGTCATTGGTTCGATTACGTTAGGAGAAAATTCAAAAATCGGCGCGGGTTCGGTTGTTTTAAAAGATGTCCCCCCAAATTCGACTGTCGTCGGCATACCGGGAAAGGTTGTCATTCAGGATGGAGTAAGGGTCCAACACCCTGACAACGTTGCAGATAAAATAAGTGAGATGGAAAAAAGAATTGCGATGCTTGAAGAACAGTTAAAACTGATGGATAAAAGGAGCGGGGAAAGTGTCGATAAAGCTATACAATACGTTAACCCGAAAGAAAGAAACATTCATTCCAATTGAGGATAAGAAAGTAAAAATGTATGTGTGCGGGCCAACGGTCTACAATTACATCCATATCGGAAATGCAAGGCCTCCTATCGTTTTCGATACGGTTCGTCGCTATTTTCAATATAGGGGCTATGATGTGTATTACGTATCAAATTTCACAGACGTTGACGATAAAATTATTAAAGCAGCGAAAGAAATTGGCGAAGAAGTTCCCAAATTAGCGGAGCGTTTTATCAAAGCATACCACGAAGATACAGAGGCTCTCGGCGTGCGAAAAGCGGATGTCCATCCACGTGTGATGGAGAACATGGATGAAATTATCGATTTTGTAGAAGCGTTAATTGAAAAGGGCTACGCCTATGAGGCAGACGGCGATGTTTATTTTAAAACGCGTGAATTTGAGGGCTACGGTAAATTATCCCATCAATCGATTGATGATCTTCGTCTTGGCGCCCGAATTGAAGTAGGGGAAAAAAAGCAAGACCCTCTTGATTTTACAATTTGGAAAGCGGCAAAGGAAGGGGAAATTGCGTGGGATAGCCCATGGGGGAAAGGTCGGCCAGGCTGGCATATTGAATGCTCGGCGATGGCAAAGAAATATTTAGGCGAAACGATTGATATCCATGCTGGGGGCCGAGATTTGGCTTTTCCGCATCATGAAAATGAAATCGCCCAAACGGAAGCATTAACAGGAAAGCCATTTGCCAACTATTGGATGCATAACGGCTATATTAAAATCAATGATGAGAAAATGTCTAAATCGTTAGGAAATGTTGTGTTAGTCCACGAATTAATTCAAAATCAAGATCCGAACGTTGTCAGGTTTTTCATGTTGTCTGTCCATTACCGCAATCCTATAAATTTTAATGATGAACTTCTTGAAAGTGCACGAAGTGGACTCGAAAGACTGAAAGAAACCGTAAGGAATTTAGAATACCGTATGGCGCATTCTGCCAATCTTGATAAAAACATTGAATCTTCTTTGGATGCAATTCAACGGTTAAAAAAACAGTTCATTGAAGAAATGGACGATGATTTTAATACTGCAAATGCCATCGCTGTTCTTTTTGAACTCGCAAAGGAAGCGAACCGTTATTTAGCGAATAAAAATTCTTCAAAAGCAGTGCTTTCAGCTTATTTGACCCTCTTTGAAGAGATTTCAACTGTACTTGGCATCCCGTTAAAGCAAGAAGAGGCTTTGCTTGATGAAGAAATTGAAAAGCTTATTGAAGAAAGGAACCAAGCAAGAAAAGAACGCCAATTTGCTAGAGCCGATGAAATCCGCGATCAACTCCTTGCACAACATATTATTTTAGAAGATACTCCCCAAGGCGTTCGCTGGAAAAGGAAAGAGTAGATATGGCCCAAAGCAATGTTGATGCCAAACAATTAAATGCCCTTGCACTTGCGTACATGGGTGATGCTGTCTTGGAAGTATTTGTGCGCGAACATTTGCTTAAAAGCGGGCAAGTTCGCCCGCAGCGATTGCACCGCCTTGCGACAAACTATGTATCGGCAAAGGCACAAGCAAAAGTTCTTCACAAATTAAGAGAAGCCAATTTTTTTACTGAAGAGGAAGAGGCTGTATTAAGAAGGGGAAGAAATGCAAAGTCACCAACGATTCCTAAAAATACTGACGTCCAAACGTACCGTTACAGTACAGCCCTTGAGGCATTAATTGGCTATCATTACTTACAGAAAAATGATGAACGAATCGATAGCATCATCTCGGCTATGATTTCGTTCATTGAAGAAAGAAGTGTTCAAAATGGAAAGTGAACTCATCATGGGAAGAAATCCAGTCCTTGAGGCTCTCCGTTCAAATCGGGAAATTAATAAATTATGGGTGAACGAAGGTTCACGCGGTGGGCAAATGAACGAACTCATCGAACTTGCGAAAAAAAACGGTGTGCTCATCCAATTTGTCCCGAAGCAAAAGCTTGATCGATTAGTCAATCAAGGGAATCATCAAGGTGTCGTCGCTTCGATTGCAGCCTACAACTATGCCGGAATGGACGAGCTTTTCCAAAGAGCGGAGGCGTTGAATGAAGCTCCTTTTTTCCTTTTGCTTGATGAAATCGAAGACCCCCATAACTTAGGTTCCATTTTGCGGACGGCAGAATGTGTAGGGGTTCATGGCATCATCATTCCAAAACGCCGATCAGTCGGATTGACAGCAGCGGTCGCAAAAGCATCGACAGGAGCGATTGAACATGTTCCCGTCGTCCGCGTCGGAAACTTGGCACAAACGATGGATGAATTAAAAGAAAGAGGGCTATGGTTTGTAGGAGCGGACGCCAAAGGAAAGCAAGACTTCCGTGAAGCGGATTACGATATGCCGGTTGGGCTTGTCATTGGCAGTGAAGGAAAAGGCATCGGTCGGTTAATTAAGCAAAAATGTGATTTCCTCGTGCGCCTTCCAATGAAAGGGAAAGTGACGTCGCTTAATGCATCGGTTGCGGCAGGCGTTTTAATGTATGAAGTTTTGCGGAAGCGAAGCCCAATCGGGGGTTAGTGCAATGGATATTCTGATTGTGGACGGCTATAACATCATTGGAGCCTGGCCGGAATTAAAAGAGATGAAAGATACCGATCTCGAAGGTGCGCGTGATTTGTTGATCGATAAAATGGCCGAGTATCAGGCATACACAGGTTATCAAGTGATCATTGTATTTGATGCGTACCTCGTTCCAGGCATCCAAAAAGTGTTCAACCGCCATGATGTGACTGTCATTTTTACGAGTGAAGGCGAGACGGCGGATGAAAAAATTGAGCAATTAACCGTCGAGTTAAAGGGGGTACTTACACAAATCCATGTGGCGACATCGGATTACGCGGAACAAAAAGCGATCTTTGGCCAGGGGGCATTGCGAAAGTCAGCTCGTGAACTTTTAAATGAAGTGAAAAGAATTGAAAAAGGGATTGAAGAAAAAATTGAGGAAATCGACCGTTCAGTACGCAAATCAAAGATTTGGCTTTCCCCGGAAGTACAGGCAGCTTTTGAAAAATGGCGAAGGGGAAAGTCTTGAATGGTTGACGCATTATTGATCTATGTTTATAATGGGGTTATATGCCATTTTTTTAAAATAGGTAATTTTTTGACTCTTTCACAACATGGTCGGGGGGATGCAGGTTGAACATGCCAGGCCTTGCAGAACACATCGAATTCGAAACGATTCAAGATGAAGAACTTGTTCGTATTATCCATGAAGGGAATACGATAGCGCTTGAATATTTAATTAACAAATACAAGAACTTTGTAAGGGCAAAAGCACGTTCTTATTTTTTAATCGGCGCCGACCGGGAAGATATTATCCAAGAGGGCATGATTGGCCTATATAAAGCAATCCGTGATTTTAAAGAAGACAAGCTGTCTTCTTTTAAGGCATTTGCGGAATTATGCATTACAAGGCAAATGATTACAGCAATCAAAACAGCCACGAGGCAGAAGCATATCCCGCTTAATTCTTACGTTTCATTAGACAAGCCTATATTTGATGAAGAATCTGACAGAACGCTTATGGATGTTTTAACAGGCACACGGAAGACAGATCCTGAAATGCTGCTCATTAATCGGGAAGAATTTAACGATATTGAACATAAAATGTTGGAAGTATTAAGCGATCTTGAGCGCCAGGTGCTCATGCATTATTTAGACGGCCGATCTTACCAAGAAATCTCAGAAGATCTTAATCGCCACGTGAAATCGATTGATAACGCTCTTCAGCGTGTGAAAAGGAAGCTGGAACGGTATTTGGAACTAAAAGAAATAACCTTATAAGTGCGTTCAAAAAGGAGGGCATATCGGATTTTGAACAACCTTATATCGGACGAGCAAAAACAGGGATTCCCTGTTTTTTGCATTAGTAGACGTCGTAAACTGGCAGATGAAGGGGCGTCATTATTTTTCCAAACGATTCAGCTCTCGTTGACATGCTGATTTTAGCTGTGATAAAGTTGATTCAGTATGAGATGCAGTAGAATAAGAGGGTGTGGGAATGCAAAGCAAATTGATTTTAGCCTGTTCGGTTTGTGGAAGCAGAAATTATTCGACGCATAAAAATAAGCAAAACCACATGGCAAGAATGCAAATAAAAAAGTTTTGTAAGCGATGCAATGCCCATACTATTCACCATGAAACGAAGTAATCTGAAGTGAGAGCTTCCGTTAAAGCGGAATGGATCCAATTCCGTTTATGCCGGGAAGGGGAATAGCAAATTCATGTTTAAGAAGGCAGGCAAGTTTCTTAAAAACGTTGTCAACGAAATGAAACAAGTTCGCTGGCCAACAAAAAAGGAATTAGTGAAATATACAATTACCGTTATCGCAACAGTTGCTTTTGTCACTGTTTTCTTTGTCATTGTTGACTTTGGCATTTCTTCATTGATTCAGTTCATTTTGGAATAAACATGACGGCTCTTGGCAATACAGGGTAACGTGGTAAGTAAATGCATTGGGGAGGGAAGGACGAGAAGTCCTATTTGTTATGGAAAAAAGATGGTATGTTGTTCATACGTATTCCGGGTATGAAAACAAGGTAAAAACCAATCTTGAAAAACGGGTTGAATCAATGGGGATGACTGATAAAATTTTTCGAGTATTGGTTCCTGTGGAAGAAGAAACCGAAATTAAAAATGGTAAAAAGAAAACAACAATGCGAAAAGTATTTCCTGGTTATGTTCTAACAGAAATGATCATGACTGATGATTCGTGGTATGTCGTCCGAAATACTCCAGGCGTAACCGGTTTTGTTGGTTCGAGCGGCGCCGGTTCCAAGCCAACTCCCCTGCTGCCTGAAGAAGTTGAATCAATCTTAAGAAGCATGGGCTATGAAACTCCGAAGCCTGAGGTAGATTTCGAATTGAACGAAAGCGTCAAAGTGAAAGAAGGCCCGTTCGCCAATTTTGTCGGCAAGATTGATGAGATCGATATAGACAAACAAAAAGTGAAAGTCCATGTAAACATGTTTGGACGTGAAACGCCTGTTGAACTCGATTTCACACAAATTGAAAGAATTTAAGAGGCTCTGTTGACTTTCTAAACATCTCTTATTGCTTTTATGATGATTAAGTGGTAGACTTTTAATGTTTAAAAAGTCAATTAGAGACTTTAGCATTATACAACATATGTTGTGTGTCATGGGTGGGAGGGTTCAAACCCAAATACCACATCACGGACTTAAGGAGGTGTGTCACGTGGCTAAAAAAGTGATCAAAGTTGTAAAACTTCAAATACCTGCTGGCAAAGCAAATCCAGCACCACCGGTTGGACCAGCTCTTGGACAAGCGGGAGTAAATATTATGGGATTTTGTAAAGAATTCAATGCTCGTACACAAGACCAAGCAGGTTTAATTATTCCTGTTGAAATTTCGGTTTTTGAAGATCGTTCATTCACATTTATTACAAAAACACCGCCTGCGGCTGTCCTTTTGAAAAAAGAAGCCGGCATCGATTCAGGATCAGGTGAGCCAAACAAGAAAAAAGTTGCAACAGTGAAACGCGCAAAAGTTCGCGAAATTGCTGAACTAAAAATGCCTGACTTGAATGCGGCAAGCGTTGAAGCGGCTATGCAAATGATTGAAGGAACAGCGCGCAGCATGGGAATTACGATCGAAGACTAAAAGCTAGTTGCGGACCCATCGTCCGTAGCCTTTTCGTTTTTATAGTTGTAGTTTTCGAGCAAGCTCGAAAAAAATCCGGACACGATTACGCCGAGGCGTAATTGATACATGTGGGAGGATATTCCGTTAAACCACTTAGGAGGAAAGAACATGAAGAAAAAAGGTAAGAAATATCAAGATTCAGCCAAATTAGTTGACCGCTCAAAACAATATGGCTTAAATGAAGCGATTGAACTTGTGAAACAAACTGCAAAAGCTAACTTCGATGAAACGGTTGAAATGGCGGTTCGCCTTGGCGTTGATCCCCGCAAGAACGACCAACAAGTACGCGGCGCGGTTGTATTGCCGAACGGTACAGGAAAAACACAACGCGTTCTCGTATTTGCAAAAGGTGAAAAAGTAAAAGAAGCTGAAGCTGCAGGCGCGGATTTCGTTGGCGATCAAGAGTACATTAATAAAATCAACCAAGGCTGGTTTGACTTTGATGTCATCGTTGCTACACCGGATATGATGGCAGAGGTCGGAAAGCTCGGCCGTGTGTTGGGGCCAAAAGGCTTAATGCCAAATCCAAAAACAGGCACGGTTACATTTGAAGTGGAAAAAGCGGTAAAAGAAATTAAAGCGGGCAAAGTTGAATACCGAGTGGACAAAGCCGGTAACGTCCATGCGCCAATCGGTAAAGTTTCATTTGAGAGCGAAAAGTTGGCTGAAAACTTTGAAGCTGTTGTAGATGCGCTTGTGAAAGCAAAACCATCAGCCGCAAAAGGGACTTATATGAAGAATATTTCCATCTCTTCCACAATGGGTCCTGGAGTAAGGGTTAACCCAACAGCATTCGCTTAATGGGCCGTTTGCAAAAAAAGCCCGGAGATTATTAGAAACTTTCATTTGACATTGTATATCGCCGCCTATTATACTAGAGCATGTTAATTAAAAATAAATCTGATTCATACCGTAGACAGCAGGGGTGCGCCATGCACTTAATCTTCCTGCCGAGGTTGTTTAAGGACGAAACAGGAGTTTCTGTCAATTTACACCTTCATGTCGATCGGCATGAAGGTGTTTTTAAATAGTGTGTGTTCAAAAAAGGAGGACAACGAGAGGCAAGAAGGTCGAGGAAGAGCAAGCTGACGAAGAGATTCGCAGCCTATTAAGGAAGTTCGACTAAAAGCATCACGTCCTGTGATAACGTCGAACTGACTTACCTCCTGTAAGCCTCCGGATTTTTTGAACATCCTCTATTAGCACAGGTATGGATGAATGTTGACTTACTGGGAGGTGTCACGAATGAGCAGCCAGATTGAGAGCAAGAAGAAAGTTGTAAGTGAAATTGCTGACAAGCTGAAAGCGAGCAAAGCTACAATCTTAGTTGATTACCGAGGCCTTAACGTCGCTGAAGTAACGGAATTGCGCAAACAGCTTCGTGAAGCTGGAATTGACTTCAAAGTGTACAAAAACTCAATGACTCGCCGTGCGACTGCAGAGGCGGAGCTTACGGCATTAGATGACCAGCTTGTCGGTCCTACTGCGATTGCATTCAGCAATGAAGACGTTGTTGGTCCTGCGAAAATCCTTAGCAATTTTGCAAAAGACCACGAAGCATTAGAAATCAAAACAGGTGTGATTGAAGGCCAAGTTGTTACTGTCAATGAAATTAAAGAAATTGCTGATTTGCCATCCCGCGAAGGGCTTCTTTCGATGTTGCTTAGCGTATTGCAAGCACCAATGCGCAACTTTGCATTGGCGGCGAAAGCAGTTGCCGATCAAAAAGAAGAAGGCGAAGGCGCGTAAAACAAGCGTTTATGTTTCTTAAAAAACAAATAACAAGGAGGATCTTACAAAATGAGTAAAGAGCAAATTATTGATGCGATAAAAGAAATGACAGTTTTAGAATTAAATGATCTAGTAAAAGCCATTGAAGAAGAATTTGGCGTTACTGCTGCTGCACCAGTTGCAGTTGCGGGCGGTGCTGCTGCAGGCGGTGCTGCTGAAGAAAAATCTGAATTTGATGTTGTTCTTGAAAGTGCTGGAAGCAGCAAAATTAAAGTGATTAAAGTCGTTCGTGAAATCACTGGTCTTGGGCTGAAAGAAGCGAAAGAACTTGTTGACAATGCTCCAAAACCAATTAAAGAAGGCGTCGCAAAAGAAGAAGCTGAAGAACTTAAAGCAAAACTCGAAGAAGTTGGCGCTGGCGTAGAATTAAAATAATTAAAATGGTGTCTCAAAAAGGAGGACAAAAAGGGCGGAGAAGTTCAAGGAAGCGCAGCTTTGAGTACCAGAGCGTATGAGGACAATACGTGAGGAACGGAAAAGCAAGCTGACGCAGAAATTCGACAGCCATTTTTCCTGGACTTTTTGAACAACCTCTTAAGCAAAGCAGGGTGTACCTTGATTGGGTATACCCTGCTGTTTTATACTTGCGTAAAGGAAACGAGTGAAAAGAGCGTGATTCTTTTGGCGGAACACTACTATTCGGAAAAGCCATCTTCAAAAAGCAACCCAACAACGCTGGAAACAACGTTAAGAGGGAATCGAATGATCTTCACAACAGACGATGGTGTTTTCTCTAAGAGTGAAATTGATTTTGGAACGAAGCTATTAATTGAATCATTTATTTTTCCTGAGGAAGAAGGAACCATTTTAGATGTAGGTTGCGGGTACGGTCCAATCGGCCTTTCTCTCGCTAAAGACAACGAAAGACGCAATGTAATGTTGGTTGACATCAATGAGCGTGCCTTATCATTAGCAGAGAAGAACAGATATGCCAACAAGATTGAGAACGCAACCATTTTAAAAAGCAATTTATTCCAACAAGTCCCGACAGACCAATATGCCGCTATTCTTTCAAATCCTCCGATCCGAGCCGGGAAAAAAGTTGTATATCAATTATTCCGCGATGCATTCGATTTTTTGAAAGAAAACGGAGAATTATGGATTGTTATTCAAAAAAAGCAAGGGGCGCCTTCAGCGAAAAAAGAATTAGAATCTCTCTTTGGTTTTGTAGAGATTGTTGACAAGGCGAAAGGTTATATGATTTTTCGTTCAAAAAAAGTTGACCCGTCTGTTTGATTGTGGTAAAGTTATATAATGCTAACACTAAAGATTGTGCATTCTATGGACAAATAAGAAGGATTTATTACCGTTCCTTAGGCAAATCGCCTCTAACCATATTTTTAAACGATTATGCCGAAGGTTCTTTTTGTTATGTACAAGTGAAGATGGAATGAAAAATGTTGGTTTATAAGCTTTTGGACTAACAATCTTTATCGAGTAATACTCTCCAATCGTATAATTTGAGAGTGAAACGGCAAGACTAACATAATCAAGTCAAGAGAAAGGGAGAATATTGTGTGAATATGCTCTTTTTTCTTTTTTTAAATAAATCTATGATCTAAAGAAAACGCTGAGGTTAGAGGTTGGATTTGATTCAATTGGCGAACTGCCAATGTAAACTTTCTTTTTTTTAAAAAACGCATGTTCTAAGGAGTGAATCAGTTGACAGGTCAACTCGTTCAGTTCGGACGCCACCGACAAAGAAGAACTTACGCTAGAATCAATGAAGTGTTAGAACTTCCGAATCTCATTGAGATTCAAACGGCTTCCTATCAATGGTTTCTTGATGAGGGTTTGCGCGAGATGTTTCAAGATATCTCTCCAATAGAAGATTTCACCGGAAATCTCGTGTTGGAGTTTGTCGACTACAGTCTTGGTGAACCGAAATACCCAGTTGAAGAATCGAAAGAGCGTGATGTTACGTATTCTGCGCCGTTGCGCGTGAAAGTCCGGCTTATTAATAAAGAAACCGGAGAAGTAAAAGAACAGGAAGTATTTATGGGAGATTTCCCATTAATGACTGAAAACGGGACTTTCATTATTAATGGTGCTGAACGTGTCATCGTTTCTCAGCTTGTCCGTTCACCAAGTGTCTATTATAGTGAAAAAATAGATAAAAACGGGAAAAAAGGCTTTTCTGCTACCGTCATTCCAAACCGCGGGGCATGGCTTGAATTTGAAACAGATGCGAAGGATATTGTTTATGTAAGAATCGATCGCACGAGAAAGATTCCAATCACTGTTTTGCTTAGAGCATTGGGGTTTGGCTCTGATCAAGAAATCATCGATCTTCTTGGAGAAGATGAGTTTTTAAGAAATACGCTAGAAAAAGACACAACAGACAATCCAGAGAAAGCGTTGCTTGAGATTTACGAGCGATTGCGCCCTGGAGAGCCTCCAACGGTCGATAATGCGAAAAGTCTAATTGAATCACGCTTTTTTGATCCGAAGCGTTACGACTTGGCTAACGTTGGCCGCTACAAGATTAATAAAAAACTCCACATCAAAAATCGGCTGTTTAACCAACGCTTAGCAGAACAGCTAATAGACTCTGAAACAGGAGAAGTGCTTGCTGACGTTGGAGATGTGCTAGATCGAAGATTACTTGACAAAATTTTACCTGTGCTGGAAAAGAATGTAGGCTTCCGGACAATGCGTCCTTACGGCGGCGTTGTGGATAATGAAGATGTAAATATACAATCAATCCGCATTTTTTCACCTGATGATGCGGATGGCGAGCGTGTCATTCGAGTCATCGGAAATGGCGGTATTGAGGAAACGGTAAAAAACATTACAGCGGAAGACATTATTGCATCCATTAATTACTTCTTTAATTTGCTTCACGGCGTTGGAAATACAGATGATATCGATCATTTAGGCAACCGCCGCCTCCGCTCTGTTGGGGAATTATTGCAAAACCAATTTAGAATTGGTTTATCGCGGATGGAGCGTGTCGTCCGTGAACGGATGTCTATCCAAGATACAAATGTCATCACTCCTCAGGCGTTAATTAATATTCGTCCGGTGATTGCATCCATTAAAGAATTTTTTGGAAGCTCCCAGCTTTCGCAGTTTATGGATCAGACGAATCCGCTAGCTGAGCTGACGCATAAACGCCGTTTGTCGGCGCTTGGGCCTGGCGGTCTTACACGCGAGCGTGCAGGAATGGAAGTTCGTGACGTTCATTACTCTCACTACGGCCGCATGTGCCCGATTGAAACACCGGAAGGCCCGAATATCGGCTTGATTAATTCGCTTTCAACTTATGCGAAAGTAAATAAATACGGATTCATTGAAACGCCGTACCGGCGCGTCGATCCGGAAACGGGCAAAGTCACACAGCAAATTGACTATTTGACGGCTGATGAAGAAGACAATTACGTCGTTGCGCAAGCAAACGAACCTTTGAATGATGACGGCACGTTCAAAGACGAAAGTGTTTACGCGCGTTTTCGGGGAGACAATGCGGGCTTCAGGCGCGATCAAATCGACTATATGGACGTATCGCCAAAACAAGTTGTTTCCGCCGCGACCGCATGTATTCCATTCTTAGAGAATGACGACTCTAACCGCGCCCTAATGGGTGCGAACATGCAACGCCAAGCGGTTCCTTTGCTTGTGCCTGAGTCCCCGATTGTCGGAACAGGAATGGAGCATGTTTCAGCAAAAGACTCGGGTGCTGCGGTCATCTGCAAGCATGCTGGAGTAGTTGAACGTGTTGAAGCCTCCGAAATTTGGGTAAGGCGAACCAATGTTGTTGACGGAAAAGAAGTGCATGGTGAGCTTGATAAATACCATTTGCTGAAATTTGTCCGTTCGAATCAGGGAACATGCTACAACCAACGCCCGATTGTATCGAAAGGCGACCGTGTGGAAAAAGGTGAAATTCTTGCTGATGGCCCTTCAATGGAAAAAGGGGAGTTGGCACTCGGAAGAAATGTTCTTGTTGGCTTTATGACATGGGAAGGCTTTAACTATGAGGATGCCGTCATCATGAGTGAAAGGCTTGTGAAAGACGATGTATATACATCGATTCATATTGAAGAATATGAATCGGAAGCTCGCGACACAAAGCTCGGCCCGGAAGAAATTACAAGAGACATCCCGAACGTCGGTGAAGACGCGCTCAGAAACCTGGATGAAAAAGGGATCATCCGCGTCGGAGCGGAAGTACGAGACGGAGATATTCTTGTAGGAAAAGTAACGCCAAAAGGAGTAACGGAATTAACGGCGGAAGAACGCCTTTTGCACGCCATTTTCGGCGAGAAGGCAAGAGAAGTTCGCGATACTTCGCTTCGCGTTCCACATGGCGGAGACGGAATTGTCCTTGATGTAAAAGTGTTTAACCGAGAAGACGGAGATGAACTCCCTCCTGGCGTCAACCAGCTTGTCCGTGTTTATATCGTTCAAAAGAGGAAAATCCATGAAGGCGACAAAATGGCCGGACGCCACGGAAACAAAGGGGTAATCTCGAAAATTTTGCCTGAAGAAGATATGCCTTACTTGCCTGACGGAACACCGATTGACGTTATGCTCAATCCACTCGGTGTACCATCCCGTATGAACATCGGGCAAGTGCTTGAGCTTCATCTGGGAATGGCGGCTAGGCAGTTGAACATGCATGTTGCCACGCCTGTCTTTGACGGTGCGAATGAAATGGACGTATGGGAAACGCTTGAAGAAGCGGGACTGCCGAGGGATGGAAAAACCATTCTGTACGATGGCCGAACAGGAGAGCCGTTTGATAATCGTATCTCGGTTGGCGTCATGTACATGATCAAGCTTGCCCATATGGTTGATGATAAACTTCATGCGCGTTCTACAGGCCCTTATTCACTTGTGACACAACAGCCTCTTGGAGGAAAAGCACAATTCGGAGGGCAGCGCTTTGGTGAGATGGAAGTATGGGCGCTTGAAGCTTACGGTGCTGCTTATACCCTTCAAGAGATCCTTACTGTTAAATCTGATGACGTCGTTGGGCGTGTGAAGACATATGAGGCAATTGTCAAAGGTGAGAATGTACCTGAACCGGGCGTTCCGGAATCGTTCAAGGTTTTGATCAAGGAACTTCAGAGCCTCAGTATGGATGTAAAAATTCTATCCGGCGATGATGAAGAGATCGAAATGAAAGAACTTGACGATGAAGATGATCCTTCGAGTGAAAAGTTAAACTTGGAAATGGAACCGGTGGAAACCACCGAGTAAATAGAAGGGCCTCTAAATAGGCAAGTTCTGAGTTGCTTTCATTTTAAGCGTTTGTTCAAAAGGAGGACAACGAGAGGGTATTTCAACGAAATAACGTTGAAATGTCGCCATCCCGGCTCCGTCGAGCAAGCTGACGAAGATTCCCGCCTCTTAAGGAAGTCCGAAGTCCGACTAAAGGCATCACATCCTGTGATAACGTCGTTCTGACTTACTTCCTGTAAGTCTTCGGACTTTTTGAACAGCCTCGATTAAGTATAGTAACCGTAACAGAAAGGGAGGTAGCCCCTTGATAGATGTCAATAATTTTGAGGTTATGAAAATAGGCCTTGCTTCACCGAATAAAATCCGTTCCTGGTCTCGCGGAGAAGTGAAAAAACCGGAGACGATTAATTACCGTACGTTAAAGCCGGAAAAAGACGGCCTGTTTTGCGAAAGAATTTTTGGGCCGACAAAAGATTGGGAATGCCATTGCGGAAAATATAAGCGCGTCAGATACAAAGGCGTTGTCTGTGACCGATGCGGGGTTGAAGTGACACGCGCAAAAGTAAGAAGGGAAAGAATGGGGCACATTGAACTGGCTGCCCCAGTATCCCATATTTGGTACTTTAAAGGCATCCCTAGCAGAATGGGTTTGCTGCTTGATATGTCGCCTAGGGCGCTTGAGGAGATTATTTATTTTGCATCCTATGTCGTGACAGATGCCGGCGATACACCGCTTGAAAGAAAACAATTGCTTTCAGAAAAAGAATACAGAGTGTACCGTGAGAAATACGGACAGGCGTTTACAGCCCAAATGGGTGCAGAAGCAATTAAAAAACTTCTTACTGATGTTGACCTCGTGAAAGAGGTTGATGAGCTGAAAGAAGAGCTAAAAACAGCCCAAGGCCAAAGGCGTACACGTGCCATTAAGCGTCTTGAAGTTTTGGAGGCTTTTCGGAATTCCGGAAATATGCCTGAATGGATGGTTCTTGACGTCCTTCCGGTTATCCCTCCAGAGCTGCGCCCGATGGTTCAGCTTGATGGCGGCCGTTTTGCGACATCAGACTTAAATGATTTATACCGGAGGGTCATTAACCGCAACAATCGTTTAAAACGCCTCCTTGATTTAGGCGCGCCAAACATTATCGTCCAAAACGAAAAAAGAATGCTTCAAGAAGCGGTAGATGCATTAATCGACAACGGCCGCCGCGGCCGCCCTGTAACAGGCCCGGGAAACCGCCCGTTAAAATCCCTTTCACATATGTTGAAAGGAAAGCAAGGCAGATTTAGACAAAACTTGTTAGGGAAACGCGTCGACTATTCAGGACGTTCTGTAATTGTTGTCGGACCGAACTTGAAAATGTATCAATGCGGCTTGCCAAAAGAGATGGCGCTCGAACTATTTAAACCTTTCGTCATGAAAGAGCTCGTTTCTAAAGGCCATGCGCACAACATAAAAAGCGCGAAACGCAAAATTGAAAAATTACACTCAGAGGTTTGGGACGTTCTGGAAGAAGTCATTAAAGAACACCCGGTCCTGTTGAACCGCGCCCCGACGCTTCATCGATTAGGGATTCAAGCGTTTGAGCCAATGCTTGTGGAAGGACGCGCGATTCGGCTTCACCCGCTCGTTTGTACGGCTTACAATGCTGACTTTGACGGCGACCAAATGGCTGTCCACGTTCCGCTTTCTGCCGAGGCACAAGCTGAAGCCAGGCTATTGATGCTTGCAGCTCAAAATATTTTAAATCCGAAGGACGGAAAACCTGTCGTAACACCGTCACAGGACATGGTGCTCGGAAACTATTATTTGACAATCGAGAAAAAAGGTGCGATTGGAGAAGGCTTTGTTTTTAAAGATACAGATGAAGCGCTTATTGCCTACCAAAACGGACATGTTCATTTACACACAAGAGTTGCCGTTCGTGCCAGCTCGCTTGGAAAGTCTTCTTTTACAGAAGAACAAAAGAAAAAACTTTTACTCACAACTGTTGGGAAACTTATTTTTAACGAAATCATGCCTGAATCGTTCCCTTATATTAACGAGCCGACAATGGAAAATCTTCAAAATGCAACACCAGAACGTTATTTTGTTGACCCAGGAGTTAATATTAAGGAAGAACTTGAGCAACGGGAAGAAATCGCTCCATTTAAAAAAGGCATTCTTGGAAATATTATTGCCGAAGTCTTTAAACGGTTTAAAATTACAGAAACGTCCAAAATGCTTGACCGTATGAAAGACCTTGGGTTTAAATATTCGACACGGGCAGGGATTACTGTAGGTGTGGCAGACGTTGTCGTCCTCCCTGAAAAACAAGAAATTTTAGATGAAGCGGAAAATAAAGTAGAAAAAGTATTAAAACAGTTCCGCCGCGGGTTAATTACTGAAGAGGAACGCTATGAACGCGTCATTTCCATTTGGAGCAACGCGAAAGATACAATTCAAGATCGCCTAATGGAATCATTGGGTAAGTCTAATCCAATTTACATGATGAGTGATTCTGGTGCGAGGGGTAACGCCTCAAACTTTACTCAGCTTGCGGGTATGCGTGGATTAATGGCTAACCCGTCGGGACGGATTATTGAACTTCCAATCAAGTCCAGCTTCCGGGAAGGCCTGACCGTATTGGAGTATTTTATTTCGACGCATGGAGCCAGGAAAGGTCTTGCGGACACTGCGCTTAAAACGGCTGACTCAGGCTATTTAACGAGACGCCTTGTAGACGTGGCGCAAGATGTCATCGTTCGGGAAACGGATTGCGGAACAGATCGCGGCCTGCCGATTACCGCAATAAAAGAAGGCAATGAAGTGATTGAGAACTTATACGATCGCCTTGTTGGACGTACAGCGTTTCGAACAGTGAAACACCCAGAGACCGGAGAAGTATTTGTTAAGAAAGACGAATTGATCACAGAAGATATTGCGACTGCAATCGTAAATGCCGGCATCGAAAAAGTTTACATCCGTTCAGTATTTACTTGTGAATCGAGACACGGTGTATGTAAGAAATGCTACGGCCGGAACTTGGCAACAGGATCGGATGTTGAAGTCGGAGAAGCTGTCGGAATCATAGCGGCGCAATCAATCGGAGAGCCTGGAACCCAGTTAACAATGAGGACATTCCATACAGGCGGCGTGGCCGGAGATGATATTACGCAAGGTTTGCCAAGGATCCAAGAGCTCTTTGAAGCGAGAAATCCGAAAGGCCAAGCGGTCATTAGTGAAATTGATGGGAAAGTTATCGATTTCAATGAAGTGAAAGATAAGCGTGAGATTGTCGTTCAAGGCGAAATTGAAACGCGCAATTACGCAATTCCTTATGGTGCGCGTCTAAAAGTCACCGTGGGGGATGAAGTTACTGCAGGGCAAGAACTAACTGAAGGTTCTGTTGACCCGAAAGAACTGATTCGCGTAACAGGCGTTGAAGGTGTTCAATCGTATTTGCTCCGTGAAGTTCAAAAAGTTTACCGCATGCAAGGTGTAGAAATCGGAGACAAACACGTAGAAGTGATGGTCCGCCAAATGATGCGCAAAGTCCACATCATCGATGCAGGAGATACAGATGTGTTGCCGGGCGCATTGCTAGACGTCCATTCATTTAAAGATGTGAACAGAGATGTCCTTTTAGCCGGCGGCCGCCCGGCAACAGCAAGGCCTGTTTTGCTCGGAATAACAAAAGCTTCGCTTGAAACGGAATCGTTCTTGTCTGCGGCGTCATTCCAAGAAACGACTAGAGTATTGACTGACGCAGCGATTAAAGGCAAACGCGATGAACTGCTCGGATTGAAAGAAAACGTCATTATAGGAAAACTTGTCCCAGCGGGAACAGGAATGACAAGATATCGGAGCATCAAAGTAAAGAGCGAGGCAGAAAATAATCAGCTTTCTGATGTTCAAGAACAGGAAGAAGCCTTAATAAATCAAGAGTAACTTGCATATTGACAAACGAACTTGCAAGGTGATATTATTACGAAGTGTGTTCAAAACCTGTGCTTTGGAGGATGAAACAGTGTCTTATGAAAAAGTAACACAGGCAAAAAGCATCATTGTTGGTACAAAGCAAGCTATGAAAGCTCTTCAAGACAATGAAGTGAGCGAATTGATTATAGCGGATGATGCAGAGGTTCGAGTGGTTGGGAAACTGAAATCACTTGCGGCCGAGATGCAAGTCCCAATTACAATTGTCGATTCGATGAAAAAGCTTGGAAAGGCATGCAAAATCGAAGTTGGAGCTGCTGCTGTTGCGATAAAGAAATAACCGTTTGCACATCGGCCTAAGGCCGATGCTGCAATCTTTATTTTTCGCCAACAATGAACCACCTGGATGTGTGGGTTTGAGATCACGTGCGAATGAAAGTTTATAACAACATAAAGAAAGGAGGAAAAAAGATGCCTACAATTAACCAATTAATCCGTAAAGGCCGCACTTCAAAATCCAAGAAGTCTGACTCTCCGGCACTAAACAAAAACTATAATAGTTTTAAGAAAACGATGACTGAAGTGAATTCTCCGCAAAAGCGCGGCGTTTGTACTCGTGTAGGTACAATGACACCGAAGAAGCCGAACTCTGCCCTTCGGAAATATGCTCGTGTCCGCCTTACGAATGGAATTGAAGTGACTGCTTATATTCCAGGAATCGGTCACAACTTGCAAGAGCACAGCGTTGTTTTGATTCGCGGCGGCCGTGTGAAAGACTTGCCGGGTGTACGTTACCATATCGTCCGTGGTGCCCTTGATACAGCGGGTGTAAACAACCGTATGCAAGGACGCTCCAAATACGGTACGAAAAAGCCAAAAGAATCGAAGTAATCGTTTATATAAATAAAAGTTTAAAAAAGGAGAACTGATTCACATCCTGTGAACCTCCGGACTTTTTAAACACACCTAAAAATATGTTGCATGAAAGGAGGAACATATATGCCTCGTAAAGGTCCCGTTGAACGCCGTGACGTATTGCCAGACCCAATATACAATTCAAAGCTCGTAACTCGTTTAATCAATCGCATTATGATTGACGGGAAGCGTGGAATTGCACAAAAGATTCTCTATAATTCTTTTGAAATTGTTAAAGAGCGTTCGAACCAAGACCCGATGGAAGTGTTTGAACAAGCAATCAAGAACATCATGCCAGTTCTTGAAGTGAAAGCCCGCCGTGTAGGTGGTGCGAACTATCAAGTGCCAGTTGAAGTTCGTCCTGAACGTAGAACTGCACTAGGCCTTCGTTGGCTTGTAAACTACGCTCGTCTCCGTAATGAAAAAACAATGGAAGAAAGACTTGCGAACGAAATCATGGATGCAGCGAACAACACAGGTGCTGCAGTGAAAAAGCGTGAAGACACTCATAAAATGGCAGAAGCAAACAAAGCATTTGCTCACTACCGCTGGTAATTAGTGCATGTTCAAATAGAAAGGGAGTTTTCGGCTATTTGAACAGCCTCAATATACTAAACAACTTACTTATCTCACATGAGAAAGGAGAAAAAAAGTATGTCTAGAGAATTCTCCTTAAATAATACACGAAATATCGGAATCATGGCTCACATTGATGCCGGTAAAACAACGACAACAGAACGTATTCTGTTCTACACTGGCCGTATTCACAAAATTGGTGAAACCCATGAGGGTGCCGCCCAAATGGACTGGATGGAGCAGGAGCAGGAACGCGGTATTACCATCACTTCTGCAGCGACAACCGCCCAATGGAAAGGCCACCGCATCAACATTATTGATACGCCTGGACACGTAGACTTTACGGTGGAAGTTGAACGTTCTCTTCGTGTATTGGATGGAGCAGTAGCCGTACTTGATGCCCAATCAGGTGTTGAGCCTCAAACAGAAACAGTTTGGCGGCAAGCGACTACTTATGGTGTACCGAGAATTGTTTTTGTTAACAAAATGGATAAAATCGGTGCAGATTTCTTAAATGCTGTACAAACGCTTCATGATCGTCTTGAAGCAAATGCCCATCCGATTCAGCTTCCAATCGGAGCTGAAGATCAATTTGAAGGCATGATTGATCTTATTGAGATGAAAGCTTACTTTTATGAAGATGATCTTGGAACCCGTACAGATGCACGCGAAATTCCTGATGATATGAAGGAATTAGCTGAAGAACACCGCGGAAAGCTCATTGAAGCGGTAGCTGAATTAGACGAAGATTTAATGATGAAATATCTTGAAGGCGAAGAAATTACGAATGAAGAACTTAAAGCAGCGATTCGCCAAGCGACCCTGAATGTTGAATTTTATCCAGTATTATGCGGCTCAGCGTTTAAAAATAAAGGGATTCAGCTTGTACTCGATGCTGTTCTCGACTATTTGCCAGCTCCAACGGACATTCCAGCTATCAAAGGAACTGTGCCTAATACTGAGGAAGAAGTAGAGAGAGAGTCAAGTGATGACGCACCTTTCTCCGCTTTAGCGTTTAAAGTAATGACCGATCCATTCGTTGGTAAGCTAACATTCTTCCGTGTCTATTCCGGAACGGTAAATTCAGGATCGTATGTCTTGAACTCAACAAAAGGAAAACGTGAACGAATAGGCCGCATTTTACAAATGCACGCAAATTCCCGCGAGGAAATTTCTACCGTTTACGCAGGGGATATTGCTGCTGGGGTTGGCTTAAAAGATACGGGAACCGGTGACACGCTTTGTGATGACAAACACCCTGTCATCCTTGAATCAATGGAATTCCCTGAGCCAGTTATCTCTGTCGCAATCGAACCAAAAACGAAAAACGACCAAGATAAAATGGGGATTGCTCTTGCAAAACTTGCTGAAGAAGATCCAACGTTCAAAACGGAAACAAATGAGGAAACGGGACAAACGGTTATCTCTGGAATGGGTGAGCTTCATCTCGATGTTATCGTTGACCGATTAAAACGCGAGTTTAAAGTTGAAGCAAACGTCGGAGCTCCTCAAGTTGCCTATCGTGAAACCATTCGTAAAGCCGGGCAATGTGAAGGTAAATTCATTCGCCAATCTGGCGGGCGTGGCCAATACGGACACGTATGGATTGAATTTGAACCGCTTGAAGAAGGCGCAGGGTTTGAATTTGAGAACGCCATTGTCGGTGGGGTTGTTCCCCGGGAATATGTGCCGGCTGTTGAAGCGGGCCTCAAAGATGCGCTTGAGAATGGCCTATTGGCAGGCTACCCAGTGATTGACATTAAGGCGAAGCTTTATGATGGCTCTTACCACGACGTTGACTCAAGTGAAATGGCGTTTAAGATTGCCGCCTCAATGGCGCTCCGGAAAGCAAAAGAAATTTGTAATCCAGTCCTTCTTGAGCCAATCGTAAAAGTTGAAGTCGTTGTGCCTGAAGAGTACATGGGTGACATTATGGGCGACATCACAAGCCGGAGAGGACGAGTCGAAGGCATGACTGCCCGGGGGAACGCACAGGTGATCAATGCATTCGTGCCGCTCTCGGAAATGTTTGGCTATGCAACATCGCTTCGTTCTAATACACAAGGCCGTGGAGTATACTCTATGCACTTTGACCATTATGAAGAAGTTCCGAAATCGATTGCTGAAGACATTATTAAAAAAGCGACAGGTGAATGATCAACTTGTCACTATTGTTTAAAGTTTCCATTTGCTATAATCGAGGATAGACGCCTGTCGTCTATTCGATTAACTTACTTAAAAAATTATTTTTCTTAATTAAGGAGGAAAAAATAGAAATGGCTAAAGAAAAATTTGACCGTTCTAAACCACACGTAAACATTGGTACGATTGGACACGTTGACCATGGTAAAACAACGTTGACTGCTGCGATCACAACTGTTCTTCACAGCAAATACGGCAGTGGTACAGCAATGGCTTACGATCAAATCGACGGTGCACCTGAAGAACGTGAGCGCGGAATTACAATCGCGACTTCCCACGTTGAATACGAAACTGAAAACCGCCACTATGCTCACGTGGACTGCCCAGGACACGCTGACTATGTAAAAAACATGATCACAGGTGCAGCGCAAATGGATGGAGCCATCCTTGTTGTATCTGCAGCTGACGGCCCAATGCCTCAAACTCGTGAACACATTCTGCTTTCTCGTAATGTAGGTGTTCCTTATATTGTCGTTTTCTTGAACAAATGTGATATGGTAGACGACGAAGAGCTGCTAGAACTCGTTGAAATGGAAGTTCGTGATCTTTTAAGCGAATACGAATTCCCTGGTGATGACGTACCAGTCATTAAAGGTTCCGCTTTAAAAGCGCTTGAAGGCGAAGGTGACTGGCCTGAAAGAATCTTTGAATTAATGGATGCAGTTGACGAGTATATTCCAACTCCTGAGCGTGACGTAGATAAACCGTTCATGATGCCTGTTGAGGACGTGTTCTCAATTACTGGACGTGGTACAGTTGCGACTGGCCGTGTGGAACGCGGACAAGTAAAAGTTGGAGATGAAGTTGAAATTCTTGGTTTGGTTGAAGAACCTAAGAAAACAACAGTTACAGGTGTTGAGATGTTCCGTAAACTTCTCGACTACGCTGAAGCTGGGGACAACATTGGTGCTCTTCTTCGTGGTGTTTCCCGTGAAGAAGTTCAACGTGGCCAAGTGTTAATTAAGCCTGGTACAGTGAAGGCTCATACTAAATTTAAAGCTGAAGTTTACGTTCTTTCGAAAGAAGAAGGCGGAAGACATACACCTTTCTTTTCAAACTACCGCCCCCAATTTTACTTCCGTACGACTGACGTAACTGGAACAATTTCACTTCCAGAAGGCGTTGAAATGGTAATGCCTGGCGATAACGTTGAAATGACTGTAGAATTAATTGCTCCAATCGCAATTGAAGACGGAACAAGATTCTCTGTCCGTGAAGGTGGACGTACTGTCGGTTCTGGAGTAGTAACAGAAGTTATCGAATAAGAAGTTAAATCTATGAGCTCTCTTTATATGGGGGGCTCAGTTTTTTTTTTTTTGCGCATTTCTCACAAACACTTAAAAAATCTTGCAATCAACTGTTGGAGTCTCTATAATAGGTAAAGTGTGGCCAAAAACAAGAAAAACGTTGGCGCCACTTGCATTCGCCGCATTATTTCTATATAATGTTGAATGTTAGTCATTGATTGCAGCGATGAAGTGAAAGGTTGCTGACACACCCGGCCCCTTTGCCATGGCCCGTGTGCAGGAAATTTTCGCGGAGAACTGTCTATTATGCGCTGATGGAAAAGCCGCAAAAGCTAGTGAACGTTAAGCTGTACTCATCAATAACTAACTTCTGTAAGGCTTTTTGAACAAGCGCTAAAAAAAATGGGCGATGAAGGAGGGAAAATAATGGCAAAGCAAAAAATTCGCATTCGGTTAAAAGCGTACGACCACAGAATTTTGGATCAATCAGCTGAAAAAATTGTTGAAACTGCGAAACGTTCAGGTGCGAAGGTTTCGGGTCCAATCCCGTTGCCAACTGAAAAATCGGTTTATACAATTTTGCGCGCAGTACACAAATACAAAGATTCACGTGAACAATTTGAAATGCGTACTCATAAACGTTTGATTGACATTATCGAACCAACACCACAAACGGTTGATTCGCTTATGCGTTTAGACTTGCCTTCTGGCGTTGATATCGAGATCAAATTGTAAGGACGGAACATTAGGAGGTGGAAAAACAATGAGTAAAGGAATCTTAGGAAGAAAAATTGGCATGACGCAAGTTTTTAAGGAAAACGGCGACGTTGTTCCTGTAACAGTGATTGAAGCATTGCCAAACGTTGTCCTTCAAAAGAAGACAGCCGAAACGGACGGCTATGAAGCAATTCAAATCGGTGTCGAAGACAAAAAAGAACAACGTGCGTCAAAACCAGAAAAAGGCCATGCTGCTAAAGCAAATACAGCACCTAAGCGCTTCGTAAAAGAAATTCGTGGGGTAGACACTTCCGAATATGAAGTTGGCCAAGAAGTGAAAGTAGATATTTTTAGCGAAGGTGAACAAGTAGACGTAACTGGAACTTCCAAAGGGAAAGGTTTCCAAGGTGTGATTAAACGGCACAACCAATCACGCGGACCAATGAGCCATGGTTCACGCTATCATAGAGGCCCGGGCTCAATGGGAGCAGTTGATCCGGCCCGTGTTTTTAAAGGAAAAGCACTGCCAGGACGAATGGGCGGTGAAAGGACGACGTTGCAAAACTTAGAAATCGTCAAAGTGGATGCTGAACGCAACTTACTTTTAATCAAAGGCAACGTGCCAGGCCCTAAAAAAAGCTATGTGACAATTCAAGCTGCACTTAAAGCAGCAAAAGCCAAGTAAGAAAGGAGGATTATCCGATGCCTAAAGTAGAACTTTTAAATCAAGAGGGCTCAAAAGTAGGTGATCTCGAGCTTTCTGATCACATTTTTGGAATTGAGCCAAACAATCATGTTCTTTTTGATGTCATCGTTATGCAGCAGGCAGCACAACGACAAGGTACGCATGCAACGAAGAACCGCTCTGCTGTTCGAGGAGGAGGCCGCAAGCCTTGGCGGCAAAAAGGAACTGGCCGTGCACGCCAAGGTTCCATTCGCTCGCCGCAATGGGTAGGTGGAGGCGTTGTATTTGGTCCAACACCGAGAAGCTACAGCTACAAAATTCCTAAAAAGGTTCGTAGATTAGCGTTGAAATCAGCTTTCTCAACAAAAGTGAAAGAAGAAAACTTTATCGTTGTTGATCAGCTTTCTATGGAAGCGCCAAAAACAAAAGATTTGGCAGCGATTCTATCGAACTTAAAAGCTAACGAAAAGGCGTTAATCGTGACAAATGATCACAACGAAACCGTTGAATTATCTGCACGCAATATTCCTGGAGTGAGTGTAACAACAGCAGCGGATGTAAGAGTGCTTGACATCGTCAACCATGACAAACTCATTATGACGAAGGACGCAGCTGAAAAGGTAGAGGAGGTGCTAGCGTAATGGACGCACGTGATGTTATTAAGCGCCCCGTTATTACAGAACGTTCCACTGAAACCTTGGGCGACAAAAAATATACATTTGAAGTTGACCCGCGCGCAAACAAAACGGAAATCAAAAGCGCCATTGAAACGATTTTTGGTGTGAAAGTTCAAAAGGTAAACACAATGAATTACAAAGGGAAATTTAGACGCTTTGGACGCCACTCGGGATATAAGCCAAACCGCAAAAAAGCGATTGTACAATTGACACCTGAAAGCAAAGAGCTAGACTTCTTTGAAGGTGTTTAATAGAACGACGTGAAGGAGGGAAAAAAATGGCGATCAAAAAATATAAACCAACAACAAATGCACGCCGCGGAATGACTGGTTCAGACTTCAGTGAAATTACAACAGACAAACCTGAAAAGTCACTTCTAGCACCATTAAATAGAAAATCTGGCCGAAACAATCAAGGCCGTATTACAGTGCGCCATCAAGGTGGCGGCCATAAGAAGAAATACCGCATTATCGATTTCAAACGAAACAAAGATGGAATACCAGGGCGCGTTGCTACGATCGAATATGATCCAAACCGCACTGCAAACATCGCACTTATTCATTATGCTGATGGAGAAAAACGTTACATCCTTGCTCCAAAAGGATTGCAGGTTGGAATGGAGATTATGTCAGGCCCTGAAGCAGACATCAAACTTGGCAACGCATTGCCACTCCAAAATATTCCTGTCGGCCAAACCATCCACAACATTGAGTTAAAACCTGGCCGAGGCGGCCAATTAGTCCGTTCTGCAGGTGCAGAGGCCCAGCTTCTCGGAAAAGAAGGAAAATACGTGCTTGTAAGACTTTCTTCCGGTGAAACGAGAATGGTATTAGCCACTTGCCGCGCAACAATTGGCCAAGTTGGCAACGTTGAACATGAGCTTATTAATGTCGGGAAAGCAGGACGTTCCCGCTGGCTTGGAAAACGCCCGACAGTTCGTGGTTCTGTTATGAACCCTGTTGATCACCCGCATGGTGGCGGTGAAGGAAGAGCGCCAATCGGACGCAAATCTCCTGTTAGCCCATGGGGTAAACCAACACTTGGCTACAAAACACGTAAGAAAAACAAACCATCTGATCAATACATTGTGCGCCGCCGTAAAAAATAAAAGGGTTGACCTACGGTTCAAAGGGACCGTAGCGCAATCGCGAAGGGAGGAACAAATGTGGGTCGCAGTTTGAAAAAAGGACCATTCGTAGACGATCATTTAATGAAAAAAGTTGAAGCTCTTAATGAAAAGAACGAGAAAAAAGTGATCAAAACTTGGTCACGCCGTTCAACGATTTTTCCTGAATTCATCGGACATACACTCGCTGTATATGACGGGAGAAAACATGTACCTATTTACATTTCCGAGGACATGGTTGGCCACAAATTAGGCGAATTTGCACCAACTCGTACGTACAGAGGCCATGCTGCCGATGACAAAAAAACAAGACGTTAAGTTGAGAGGAGGTTTCATCAATGCAAGCGAAAGCGACTGCAAAACAAGTACGCATTGCTCCTCGCAAAGCCCGCCTCGTAATCGATTTAATTCGCGGGAAAGAGGTCGGTGAAGCAATTGCGATTTTACGACACACACCGAAAGCGGCTTCTCCAATCGTAGAGAAACTATTGAATTCAGCGATTGCAAATGCTGAGCATAACTATGAAATGGAAGCAAACAACCTTTATATAAGCGAAGCTTACGTTGACGAAGGCGTTACGCTAAAACGTTTCCGTCCAAGGGCACAAGGCCGCGCAAGCCGTATCAATAAAAGAACGAGCCACATTACGGTCGTAGTTTCAGAAAAGAAGGAGGGATAATGCGTGGGTCAAAAAGTTAACCCAGTAGGGCTCAGAATTGGTGTCATCCGTGACTGGGATTCAAAATGGTATGCGGATAAAGATTATGCAAAGCTTCTTCATGAAGACATCAAAATTCGTGAATACATTGAAAAGCGCTTAAAAGATGCAGCAGTTGCGGGCATCGAAATTGAACGGGCTGCAAACCGTGTAAATATTACGATTAAAACGGCAAAGCCTGGCATGGTCATCGGTAAAGGTGGTTCTGAAGTCGAATCACTTCGAAAAGCTTTAAACGAACTGACAGGCAAAAAGGTTCACGTGAACATTTTTGAAGTCAAAACGCCTGATATCAATGCGAAACTAGTCGCTGAAAATATCGCGACTCAATTGGAAAACCGTGTTGCATTTCGCCGTGCAATGAAACAAGCAATCCAACGTGCAGTACGTGCGGGAGCAAAAGGAATCAAAACAGAAGTTTCCGGCCGTTTAAACGGAGCAGATATCGCTCGCTCGGAATCGTATAGCGAAGGAACAGTGCCACTTCACACATTGCGTGCAGATATTGACTATGGCACGGCTGAAGCGGATACGACTTACGGTAAACTAGGAGTGAAAATCTGGATTTATCGTGGCGAAGTCCTTCCGACAAAGGATGCGAAACAAGAGGAAGGAGGAAAATAATTATGTTAATGCCAAAACGTGTAAAACACCGTAAAGAGCATCGCGGAAAAATGAAAGGCAATGCAAAAGGTGGGACAGAAATAAGTTTTGGAGAATACGGATTGCAGGCAACAGAATCAGCCTGGATTACAAACCGCCAAATTGAAGCAGCAAGGATTGCCATGACACGTTACATGAAACGTGGCGGTAAAGTATGGATCAAAATTTTCCCATCAAAACCATACACAGCGAAGCCTTTAGAAGTTCGGATGGGTTCAGGTAAAGGTGCGCCGGAAGGCTGGGTAGCGGTTGTAAAGCCAGGGAAAATCATGTTTGAAATTGCAGGTGTTTCCGAAGAAGTCGCTCGTGAAGCATTGCGTCTAGCCTCTCATAAACTTCCGATCAAAACGAAATTTGTAAAACGAGAAGAAATGGGTGGTGACTCAAATGAAAACTAAAGAAATTCGTGAATTGACGACTGCTGAAATTGAACAGCAAATTAAAACGTTGAAAGAAGAATTGTTTAACTTGCGTTTTCAACTAGCAACTGGTCAATTAGAGAATCCAGCCCGCATTCGTGACGTTCGCAAATCCATTGCGCGGACAAAAACCGTTTTACGTGAAAGAGAACTTGGCATCAATAACGGATAATCGTGAGAGGAGGTCAAAACAATGAGTGAACGCAATAACCGAAAAACCTACACTGGGCGCGTAACATCTGACAAAATGGATAAAACGATCACTGTTATCGTTGAAACGTACAAGAAAGATAAGCTTTACGGGAAACGCGTCAAGTATTCAAAAAAATATAAAGTCCATGACGAAAACAATAGTGCAAAAATCGGTGACGTAGTAAGAATCGCAGAAACTCGTCCCCTTTCGAAAGACAAACGTTTTCGTCTCGTAGAAATTGTTGAAGAATCAATCATCGTATAACAAGAAGCAAAGTCCGGAAGGAGGTTTATCAAGTGATTCAACAAGAAACTCGTCTAAAAGTCGCAGATAACTCCGGTGCACGTGAAGTGTTATGTATAAAAGTGCTCGGCGGTTCTGGGCGTAAAACTGCCAATATTGGAGATGTTATTGTCTGTACGGTAAAACAAGCAACACCCGGAGGCGTTGTCAAAAAAGGCGATGTTGTTCGGGCAGTCGTCGTTCGTTCAAAAAGCGGTGTGCGCAGAAACGATGGTTCATACATCCGCTTTGATGAAAATGCTGCAGTCATTATTCGTGATGACAAAAGCCCTCGCGGAACGCGTATCTTTGGTCCGGTTGCCCGTGAACTTCGCGACCATCAATATATGAAAATTATTTCATTGGCTCCAGAAGTACTTTAATCAATCGAACGAGGATGTAATGTTGCAATCTAAGGAGGTGCACGATCGCTATGCACGTAAAAAAAGGAGATAAAGTTCAAGTCATCTCAGGCAAAGATAAAGGAAAGCAAGGGGTTATCCTTGCGGCTTATCCTAAAAAGGAACGTGTCATCGTAGAAGGCGTTAATGTTGTGAAAAAACATTCCAAACCTTCACAAATGAACCCGCAAGGCGGCATTGTTGAAATGGAAGCGCCGATTCACGTTTCAAACGTCATGCCGCTCGATCCGAAATCAAATGAACCGACACGCGTAGGATACAAAAAAGTAGCAGGCTACAAAAAAGTCAACGGTGAGAAAGTACAGGTTGTAAAAAATGTACGCATCGCAAAAAAATCTGGCGAATTTCTTGATACGTTTGAGAATTTCACTATTGAAGATAAATAACTTACAGCCGGAGGGAGGTTACACGGCATGAATCGCTTTAAAGAAAAATACAAAGAAGAAATCACACCATCTTTAATGAGCAAGTTCAATTATTCTTCCATCATGGAAGTGCCTAAAATTGAAAAAATCGTCATTAACATGGGCGTAGGAGATGCGGTCCAAAACCCGAAAGTTCTAGACAGCGCAGTTGAAGAATTAGCAGCAATTGCAGGACAAAAACCGTTAATTACGAAAGCTAAAAAATCAATTGCCGGCTTCAAGCTACGTGAAGGAATGCCAATCGGAGTGAAAGTAACACTGCGCGGAGAACGCATGTATGACTTTTTAGACAAATTAATTACGGTATCACTTCCACGTGTGCGCGATTTCCGCGGCGTTTCCAAAAAAGCATTCGACGGAAGAGGCAACTATACACTTGGCATTAAAGAACAATTGATTTTTCCGGAAATTGATTATGATAAAGTGAACAAAGTTCGTGGCATGGACATTGTGATTGTAACAACTGCAAAAACGGACGAAGAAGCTCGGGAATTACTTTTACAATTTGGTATGCCGTTTCAAAAATAACGAATAGTTAAGGAGGTTACAGCGTGGCAAAAAAATCAATGATCGCTAAACAAAGGCGCCCACAAAAATATCAAGTGCGCGAATACACCCGCTGTGAACGCTGCGGACGTCCTCATTCAGTCATTCGCAAGTTCAAACTGTGCCGTATTTGTTTCCGTGAACTCGCATATAAAGGTCAAATTCCTGGCGTAAAAAAAGCCAGTTGGTAATCCCGTTTCGGGGAAGGAGGTAAATAGGAAATGGTCATGACAGATCCAGTTGCAGATATGCTTACCAGAATTCGCAACGCGAATACTGTACGTCTTGATAAATTAGAAGTTCCAGCTTCAAAAATGAAAAAAGAAATTGCTGAAATTTTGAAGCGAGAAGGGTTTATTCGTGACGTTGAATATATCGAAGATAATAAGCAAGGTATCATTCGGATCTTTTTGAAATACGGAAAAGATAACGAACGCGTCATCACTGGGCTAAAACGCATCAGCAAGCCAGGTTTGCGTGTTTATGCAAAAGCGAACGAAGTGCCTCGTGTACTTGGCGGATTAGGAATTGCAATTGTTTCAACTTCAAAAGGCGTTTTAACAGATAGAGAAGCACGCGGCCAGCAAATCGGCGGCGAAGTATTAGCATACGTTTGGTAAAAAAGAGTCAACGAATGGAGGTGTACGTATGTCTCGTATAGGATTAAAGCCGATTGAAATCCCAAACGGAGTAACAGTTACAAAAAACGGCAGCACCGTCACAGTGAAAGGCCCGAAAGGGGAATTAACACGGACATTCAATGCCGATATGATTATCGATATCCAAGAGAAAGAAATCACTGTCTCTCGTCCAAGCGATCAAAAAGATCACCGTTCACTGCATGGTACGACGCGCAGCTTGATTAATAATATGGTTCAAGGTGTAACGAACGGATTTGAACGCAACCTTGAATTAGTCGGTGTCGGATACAGAGCGAGCAAGCAGGGCCAGAAGCTTGTTTTAAACGTTGGTTATTCACACCCGGTTGAATTTGTTCCTGAAAAAGACATCGAAATCGATGTGCCTTCGAACACAAAAGTTATCGTAAAAGGCATCGACAAAGAGCGTGTCGGTGAATTGGCAGCAAATATTCGCGCAGTTAGGCCGCCTGAACCATACAAAGGCAAAGGCATTCGCTATGAAGGCGAGTATGTACGCCGTAAGGAAGGCAAAACTGGTAAGTAATCTTTGAAACAGAAAGGAGTGGCTCTCAGTGATTACAAAGATCGATCGAAATAAAAACAGAAAAAAACGCCATCTTCGTGTTCGTCGGAATCTTAAAGGGACTGCAGAATGCCCTCGCCTCAATGTGTTTCGTTCAACGAAACATATGTATGCTCAATTAATTGATGACGAAAAAGGCGTAACACTCGCTTCAGCTTCCACGCTCGATAAAGAAATCGACGTCCAAAATGGCGGAAATATTGAAGCGGCACAAAAAGTAGGCGAACTCATCGCAAAGCGCGCAACAGAAAAAGGTTTCACAAACGTCGTATTTGATCGCGGCGGCAACATCTATCATGGACGTGTAAAAGCTTTGGCAGATGCAGCTAGAGAAGCCGGCTTGCAATTTTAATCGAAAAAGGAGGGAATAGAATGGCTGCTATTGATGCTAGCAAACTCGAACTCGAAGAACGTGTAGTAACGGTAAACCGTGTAGCAAAAGTAGTGAAAGGTGGACGCCGTTTTCGTTTTGCTGCGATTGTTGTCGTGGGAGATAAAAATGGCCATGTCGGTTTTGGAACTGGAAAAGCACAAGAAGTTCCAGAAGCGATCCGTAAAGCGGTCGAGGATGCGAAGAAAAACTTAATTTCCGTGCCACGTGTAAACACAACGATTCCTCATGAAGTGATCGGCCGTTTCGGCGCAGGCAAAGTTCTCTTAAAGCCAGCTTCAGAAGGTACTGGAGTTATCGCTGGAGGCCCTGTTCGTGCCGTGCTTGAACTTGGCGGGATCGGAGACATTCTTTCAAAATCACACGGCTCAAGCAACCCGATCAACATGGTGCGTGCAACGATTGAAGGAATCAAAAACTTAAAGCGCGCAGAAGATGTTGCTAAATTGCGCGGCAAGTCTGTAGAAGAATTGTTAGGATAAGGAGGGAAATCCGATGGCTAAGCAATTAGAAATCACCCTCACTCGTAGTCCGATTGGACGCCCTAAGGATCAACGCGTGACGGTTACAACTCTTGGGCTTAAGAAACTCAATCATACCGTCGTTCACAATGACAACCCAGCGATTCGCGGCATGGTTGCAAAAGTCTCTCATCTTGTGACAGTAAAAGAAATCGAAGCGTAAATTGACAGATTCAGCAGATAGGAATAAGGAGGTGCCAAGATGAAACTTCATGAATTAAAGCCATCAGAAGGTTCACGTCACTCAAGAAAGCGTGTTGGACGCGGAATCGGATCAGGAAACGGAAAAACAGCCGGCAAAGGCCATAAAGGACAAAATGCCCGTTCTGGCGGAGGTGTGCGCCCTGGTTTTGAAGGTGGGCAAATGCCGCTATTCCAGCGTCTGCCTAAGCGTGGTTTTACAAACATTAACCGTAAAGAATATGCAGTCGTTAATCTCGAGAAACTAAACCGTTTTGATGAGGGAACGGAAGTTACGCCAGAATTGCTGCTTGAAACTCGCGTCATCAGCAAGCTGAAAGACGGTGTCAAAATTTTAGGTAATGGAGCTCTCGAGAAAAAGCTTACGGTAAAAGCCCATAAGTTTTCTTCATCTGCTAAAGAAGCAATCGAAACAGCAGGCGGAAACGTCGAGGTGATTTAATGTTCGGGACAATTTCCAACATGTTCCGGGTCAGTGATTTAAGGAATAAAATCCTATTTACGCTCCTTATGCTTATTGTATTTCGAATTGGAGCCTTCATTCCTGTCCCAGGAGTGAATAAAGATGTGCTCCAATTTGGCGGAGATGCCGGCTTGTTCGGTGTTCTCAACACATTTGGCGGAGGCGCATTACAGAGGTTTTCTATCTTTGCAATGGGAGTTATGCCCTATATCACTGCCTCTATTATTGTTCAGTTGTTACAAATGGATGTTGTTCCGAAATTTGCAGAATGGGCGAAACAAGGTGAAGTTGGCAGGCGTAAGCTTGCTCAATTTACCCGGTACGGAACGATTGTTCTAGGATTCATTCAGGCGTTGGCATTGTCGTTCGGGTTTAACAACTTGTTCCCCGGGTTAGTGCCAAACCCAAGCGTGTCCACTTACTTGTTAATCGCACTAGTTCTTACCGCTGGAACAGCATTTTTAATGTGGCTGGGTGAACAAATTACGGCAAAGGGAATTGGGAACGGAATTTCGATCATTATCTTTGCTGGGATTGTTGCTGCAATACCGACAAGCATCCAACAAATTTATTTGCAGCAATTTCAAAACCCAGATCAATTATTTTTAAGCATCGTGAAGGCCATTGGCTTGATCATCGCTATTTTGCTTATCGTTGTTGCGATTATTTTTGTTCAACAAGGATTGCGCAAAATCCCAATCCAATATGCAAAACGGGCAGTAGGACGCCAAACTGTTGGCGGGCAATCGACACATCTGCCAATCAAAGTGAACGCAGCGGGTGTTATCCCTGTTATTTTTGCAGTTGCCATATTCTATACACCGCGTACGGTTGCCGGGTTTTTCGGCGACAGCAAGATTGCGAATTGGCTTGTGCAGACAGTTGATTATACACACCCAATTGGCGGGACGATTTATGCACTGTTGATCATTGGTTTTACTTATTTCTATACGTTTGTTCAAGTGAATCCGGAGCAAATGGCGGATAATCTTAAAAAGCAAGGCGGCTATATTCCAGGGATACGCCCCGGAAAAAACACACAAACATACATTACGCGTATTTTGTACCGTCTTACGTTTGTTGGATCTCTTTTTCTTGCGATTGTCGCGATCATCCCCGTATTTTTTACGACGTTGGCAAATCTTCCTCCGAGCGTACAAATTGGAGGAACGAGCATACTTATCGTCGTTGGTGTTGCTCTCGATACAATGAAGCAAATAGAAAGCCAACTCATTAAACGCCATTATAAAGGATTCATAAAATAAAAGAATGCTTTATTATGGAGGGATAAGATGGATCTCGTATTAATGGGTCTGCCTGGTGCAGGCAAGGGTACTCAAGCAGAAATGATTGTAGAGAAGTATGGCATCCCTCACATTTCAACCGGAGATATGTTCCGTGCAGCAATGAAAGAAGGGACCCCACTTGGAAAGCAAGCGAAAGCTTATATGGATGCAGGCGACTTAGTCCCAGACGAAGTAACAAACGGGATTGTTCGCGAACGTTTATCAAAACAAGATTGCGAGAACGGGTTCCTGCTTGACGGATTTCCAAGAACGGTACCGCAAGCTGAGGCGCTTGATGCGATGTTGGAAGAGATGAACCGTGGGATTGACTATGTGCTTCACATTGACGTTGACCGTGAAAAACTAATGGAGCGCCTAACTGGCAGAAGAATATGCCGCAACTGCGGCGCGACATACCATATGATCTTTAACCCGCCGGCCCGTCCGGGAGTCTGCGACAAATGCAGCGGCGAACTTTACCAACGTGAAGATGATAACGAAGCAACAGTGGGCAATCGCTTGGAAGTAAACATCGCACAACAAGAGCCGCTGCTTACCTATTATAAGAATAAAGATATTTTGAAAACAATTGACGGCAACAGAAAAATCGAAGAAGTCTTTCGAAATGTTGATGAACTTATCGGGAGCCTTTCTGAATGATCATTTCCAAAACACCGCGTGAAATTGCGATTATGCGTGAAGCTGGAAAAATTGTTGCACTGACGCACCAAGAATTACAGAAGCATATTCATGCTGGCGTCACGACGAAACAGCTTGACGAAGTGGCAGATAAATTCATACGGTCTTTAGGTGCAATCCCTTCTTTTAAAGGCTATAATGGATTTACTGGAAGCATTTGTACGTCAGTAAATGAAGAGTTAGTGCACGGCATCCCAGGAAAACGCGTTTTGCTTGAAGGGGATATCATTAGCATCGACATTGGTGCTTACTATAACGGATACCATGGTGATTCTGCTTGGACCTATCCGGTAGGAGAAATCAGTGCTGATAGTATGCGTTTATTGGAAGTGACGGAAGAATCTCTCTATCGGGGTTTAAAAGAAGCAAAGCCTGGCGAACGTCTTTCAAATATCTCTCATGCAATTCAAACGTATGCTGAAGCTGAGGGATTTTCAATTGTTCGTGAGTACGTTGGCCACGGAATAGGGCAAGATTTGCATGAAGATCCGCAAATTCCCCACTATGGCCCGCCGGGAAAGGGACCGCGATTAAAGCCGGGAATGGTCCTTGCCATCGAGCCAATGGTTAATGCTGGTTCGCGTAATGTGAAGACCCTTGCGGACAATTGGACAGTCGTAACAACAGATGGTAAAAGATGCGCCCATTTTGAGCACACAGTGGCTATTACAGATGATGGGCATGAGATTTTAACAAAAGCCTAAGTGAAGGTGATGTTTGTGAGCGAATCGGAATCGATTCCCCAGATAGGGCAAGTTGTCCGGGTGTTGCGTGGGAGAGAAGCCGATAGTTACTGTGTTGTTATCGAACAATTGAATGAACGCTATGTTCGAATTGCGGACGGAGAAAAACGAAAGTACGATCGAGCCAAAAAGAAAAACATTAACCATCTCGAGCTCGTTGATTACGTATCTCCGGAAGTCAGAGAAAGCATTGAAACAACGGGTCGCGTTACAAATGGGAAGCTGCGCTTCGCACTTTCTAAATTTCTAAATGACCAAGTCCTTGATCTGAAGAAGGGAGAGCAAATCGATGGCTAAAGAAGATGTTATCGAAATGGAAGGCACCGTAATTGAGCCTTTGCCAAACGCCATGTTTCGAGTCGAGCTTGAAAATGGCCATAAAATCTTAGCCCACGTATCTGGCAAAATTCGCATGCACTACATTCGAATTCTGCCTGGGGATAAAGTGACCGTTGAATTATCTCCATACGATTTAACGCGTGGCCGGATTACGTATCGTTTTAAATAAACATATTTAATTTAAAATGTTCCATTTAAATTAACTCCGAATCTACAAGGAGGGTTAAACAATGAAAGTTAGACCATCGGTGAAACCGATCTGTGAAAAATGTAAAATCATCCGCCGTAAAGGCCACGTGATGGTGATTTGTGAAAATCCAAAGCATAAGCAAAGACAAGGATAACCAATAAGGAGGTGCAAATATGGCACGTATTGCTGGTGTTGACATCCCTCGTGAGAAGCGAGTCGTTATATCGTTAACATATATTTACGGAATTGGTGTTCAAAGAGCAAAAGAAATTCTTGCAAAAGCGAACGTTTCTGAAGATACAAGAGTTCGCGATCTTACTGACGATGAACTGAACCGCATCCGTGATGTCGTTGACACATACAAAATTGAAGGTGACCTTCGCCGTGAAGTTTCACTAAACATCAAACGTCTTATTGAAATCGGTTCATACCGTGGAATCCGCCACCGACGCGGTTTGCCTGTTCGTGGCCAAAATACGAAAAACAACTCCCGTACTAGAAAAGGGCCTCGCCGTACGGTAGCAAATAAGAAAAAGTAAAGGAGGTAATGATTAAATGGCAGCTCAACGCAAAACGAATACTCGTAAACGCCGTGTGAAAAAGAATATCGAAAGTGGAGTCGCACACATTAAATCGACATTCAACAACACAATTGTCACAATTACTGATACGCACGGAAACGCCGTTTCATGGGCAAGTGCAGGAAACCTTGGCTTCAAAGGTTCTCGTAAATCTACCCCATTTGCAGCTCAAATGGCAGCAGAAACCGCAGGGAAAACTGCAATGGAAAACGGCATGAAAACAATCGAAGTTTCTGTAAAAGGGCCTGGCTCAGGCCGTGAAGCAGCAATTCGTGCTTTGCAAGCAGTAGGCCTTGAAGTAACAGCGATTCGCGATGTGACTCCTGTGCCCCACAATGGATGCCGCCCGCCAAAACGTCGTCGCGTATAAGCGGTGTTCAAAAAGGTGGGCAAAAAGAACTCGATTTCAACTACAACTAGGCCACGTCCTGTAGCCAGTGTTGAAATGTCGCCATCGGGAAGCAAAGGCTGAACTTATACTGGACGTATTGAGGCTAAACTACGTCCTGTGAGCCTCCTGACTTTTTGAACTACCTTTAAAGCACACGCTTTAATTAGGTATGGATTGTATAGTTTTTTGAAGTATGTCTATACTGAATATGTATAAAATCCTTAAAATAGGGCATTTGCTCGGGAACCGCCTAAAGGAGGAATTTCGGTCATTAAGCAAAGAACCGAAGTCGACGTTTTGAAGGAGGGTTTATTGGATGATAGAGATTGAAAAGCCGAAAATTGAAACGGTTGAAATGAATGAAGAAGAAGGATATGGGAAATTCGTTGTCGAGCCGCTCGAACGAGGGTATGGAACAACGTTGGGGAATTCTTTACGCAGAATCTTACTATCTTCCCTCCCAGGCGCCGCAGTTACGACAGTCCAGATTGATCGTGTGCTTCATGAATTCTCGACAATTCAAGGCGTTGTAGAAGACGTAACAACGATCATTCTGAACTTAAAAAAGCTTGCTTTGAAAATTTACTCCGAAGATGAAAAGTCAATGGAGATCGATGTTCAAGGTGAAGGCGTCGTAACGGCAGCAGATATTCTTCATGATAGCGATGTCGAAATTCTGAATCCTGACCTTCCGATTGCAACACTTGGTGAAGATGGAGCACTTCGAATGAAACTTACCGCCAAACGTGGAAGAGGCTATGTACCTGCTGAAGGGAACAAGTCTGAAGAATTGGCGATTGGCGTCATTCCGATTGACTCCATTTATACACCGGTTTCACGTGTAAACTATCAAGTTGAAAATACAAGAGTCGGACAAGTAACCAACTACGATAAGCTAACCCTCGAAGTTTGGACGAACAAAAGCATCGGGCCTGAAGAAGCTGTCTCGCTTGGGGCAAAAATTTTAACCGAGCATTTAAATATTTTTGTTGGCTTGACCGACCAGGCGCAGCAAGCTGAAATCATGGTTGAGAAGGAAGAGGATCAAAAAGAAAAAGTGCTTGAAATGACAATTGAAGAGCTCGATCTTTCCGTAAGATCCTACAATTGTCTAAAACGGGCTGGAATCAATACCGTCCAAGAACTTACTCAAAAAACGGAAGAAGACATGATGAAAGTCCGAAATCTTGGACGCAAATCACTCGAAGAGGTTCAAGAGAAACTTTCAGAGCTTGGATTAGCCTTACGTTCGGAAGAGTGATCCGAATGATAGATAACGTTCTAACAAGAGGGCAAAAAAACCAGCGGGACGCCTCCGGTTTTTTTGAACATCCTCATCTGTGAAAAACAGCGTAAAGGAGGGACATCTAAGATGGCTTATAAAAAACTTGGTCGCAACTCAGCTCAACGTAAAGCGATGTTTCGTGATCTAGTCACAGACTTAATCATAAACGAGCGAATCGAAACGACAGAAGCAAAAGCGAAAGAACTTCGCCCATTCGTCGAAAAAATGATCACACTTGGCAAGCGCGGCGATTTGCATGCCAGACGCCAAGCTGCAGCTTTCGTTCGCAAAGAAGCCGCAGATACGGAAGAAACAGAGCAAGATGCACTGCAAAAATTATTTAATGATATTGCTGGACGCTATGAGGAACGTCAAGGCGGCTATACGAGAATTCGTAAAATCGGTCCTCGCCGCGGTGACAACGCTCCAATGGTCATCATTGAATTCGTTTAACTTCTTAAAATTGAACAATAGAAAAAGGTGGGACAGGATCACATTACGGCTAAACAGTATTGATTCTGTGCCCTTTTTTTTAGACTTGACGTAAGACAAGCTTGTGCTGCATCTTGCAAAAAGCGGGGAGGAAGAATGTGAAGGAACTTATTAACGTGAAAGATGTTTTTTTTCGCTATAATGAAGAAAGCAGCGATGCTGTAAAAGGTGTCAGCTTTTCCGTTCACGAAGGGGAGTGGCTTGCGATCGTTGGACATAACGGTTCAGGAAAATCAACGCTCGCGAAACTTTTAAACGCTCTTTTGCTTCCGTATAAAGGCGAGATAATAATTGATGGCTATAGCAGCCTTGATGAAGACAACAAATGGGAGATCCGCAGGCGCGTCGGTGTTGTGTTCCAAAATCCGGATAACCAATTTGTTGGAACATCCGTTCTTGATGATGTGGCGTTTGGCCTTGAGAATAACGGGTTCCCAAGGGATGAGATGCTTGTACGCATACAAGACAGCATAGAAAAAGTGAACATGTCATCATTCCTTGAACATGAACCCTATCGGCTGTCAGGCGGCCAGAAACAAAGAGTTGCGATCGCGGGTGTCATTGCGTTACGGCCGCGAATTATTATTCTTGATGAAGCAACGTCCATGCTTGACCCAAGAGGGCGAAAAGAAGTCATTGAAGTTGTAAAAGAATTAAATAAGACGGAGAAGATTACCGTTATTTCCATTACACATGACCTTGAAGAGGCAATCTTGGCAGACCGGATGATCGCCATGAATCAGGGAGAAGCCGTCTTAGAAGGCAAACCCGTGGACATTTTTGAGAAATACGGAGAACAGTTAAAGTCATACAGCCTTGACCTCCCCTTTTCGATCCAATTAAAGAAAAAACTTGCCGAAAAAGGATTTAATCTAAGCGGCAACTACCTTACTCACGAAGAATTGGTGGATGAATTATGGAGATTAAAGTTACAGACCTAGAACACCGTTATATGCCAGGCTCCCCTTTTGAAAGATTAGCGCTCACTGATGTCAATCTAACAATTCCAAGCGGAAAATTTATCGCCGTCATTGGCCATACTGGTTCGGGTAAATCGACATTGATCCAGCATTTAAACGGACTGTTAAAGCCGACGAAAGGCGAAATTACAATTGGTGACCGGACAATCCGCGCAAATGAAAAAGTGAAACATTTAAAGCCGCTGCGCAAAAAGGTCGGCATCGTCTTCCAATACCCAGAGCATCAGCTTTTTGAAGAAACCGTTGAAAAGGACATTTGCTTTGGGCCGATGAATTTCGGAATGAGCGAAGAAGCAGCAAAGCAAAAAGCAAAAGAACTGCTGCCGCTCGTCGGATTAAATGAATCTGCGCTTCATAAGTCGCCTTTCGACTTAAGCGGCGGGCAAATGCGCCGGGCAGCGATTGCAGGGGTTCTTGCGATGGAACCGGAAGTTTTAATTTTGGACGAGCCAACGGCAGGACTTGACCCAAGGGGACGGACGGAAATAATGAAAATGTTTTACAACTTGCATAAAGAAAAACAGCTAACAACCATTTTAGTGACACACAGCATGGAGGATGCCGCAATCTATTCCGACGAAATTATCGTCATGGATGGCGGAAAAGTGTTCATGAAGGGAACGCCGGAAGAAATTTTCTCCAAACCAGACGAAATCCGCAGCGTAGGGCTTGACGTACCTGAAACCATCGAATTTTTGATAAAACTTGAAGAGAAATTTAACGTCAAACTTTCACGCAATGCGTATACGATTGATGCGCTTGCTAATGAAATTGCCGCATTGCTTTCAAAGGAGGTTATCAAATAATGCCTCCCATTATTATCGGCCAATATGTGCCAGTAAATTCAATCATTCATCGCTTAGATCCCCGTGCCAAGTTAATTTCTGTTTTTTTATTCGTCCTTATTATCTTTCTAGCAAATAACTTTATCAGCTACGCTGTCGTTAGCATTTTTATCGCGTTGGCCGTCATCTTAAGCCGTGTGCCTCTTTCATTTATTTTCCGGGGGCTCAAGCCGATTTTCTTCATCGTCATTCTTACTTTTCTTCTGCATCTTTTTTTAACAAAAGAGGGAGAAATCGTTTATCAAATCGGGGTCTTTTCCATCTATAAGGAAGGGATCGTACAGGGCGTCTATATTTCGCTTCGCCTGCTTTTTCTCGTTGTTTTTACATCGCTTTTAACCTTGACAACAACGCCGATTGAAATTACTGATGGACTGGAATCATTGTTGCATCCGTTCAAACGCTTTAAGCTTCCGGTCCATGAATTCGCACTCATGATGTCGATTTCATTGCGTTTCATTCCAACCCTTCTGGAAGAAACAGAAAAAATTATGAAAGCCCAGTCGGCAAGGGGCGTTGAATTTACGAGCGGGCCGATGAAACAGCGGTTGAAAGCAATTGTTCCGTTGCTTATTCCTCTTTTCGTAAGTTCCTTTAAACGTGCAGAAGACTTGGCGATAGCCATGGAAGCGCGAGGATATAAAGGGGGAGAAGGGAGAACGAAGCTTAGGCTGTTAACGTGGGGATTGCGCGATAACATGCTGCTTCTCATGATGGCGCTTCTAACCGCCGTGCTTATATGGCTACGCTTTTTCTACTAATGAGCTTACTTACCACAGTCTTTGATTTGTGGTATTTTTTTGTTTAAAAAAGGCAAATTTCCTCTTTCGTTCATTTAAACAAATACGGCCTCGGGAAGGTAGACACAATAGCGTTTTTTTGATGACACGTGTCATAAAACATTCCTGATAAGTGTGAATACCGCTGCTTTCCTTTCGCATCTAAAATAAAAGTATCTTATGAAGAAAGGGAATGACAGGCATATGTCAGGAAAAAGAATTCGCTTACTTGATATATTAAGAGGGTTTGCTGTCCTTGGTACACTCGGAACAAACATTTGGATTTTTGCTCACTTAGGGGATGTGTCATATATTTTTACATTTGATCATTATGCTTGGTGGGCATCCTTTCAAGATTTTGTAAGAATTTTTGTGTTATTTTTAGTGAATGGAAAAATGCTCGGTTTGTTGACGATTATGTTTGGAGTAGGGCTTGAGCTAAAATATCAGCAGTCATTAAGGAATGGCACAGCTTGGCCTGGCGTGTATATTTGGACTTCATTTATCTTATTGATGGAGGGCTTCATCCATTTTACACTAGTCATGGAATACGATATTTTAATGAGTTATGGCGTTACGGCAATGATTGTCGCATGGATTGTAAAAGGCGGGGATCGGGCAATTTCGAGGGCGATGAAGATCATTGGCGGTTTTCACGGAGCAATCATGCTATTTCTATTAATTGTCGGAGTCTATTTAGGGTTTTCATCTGCGAATCTATCATTAGGCGGTATGAGCGACATCGTTTCGTTATATAAAGATGGAAGCTGGTTTGAGCAGATACAATATCGTTTCGTGAATTTTGTTTTGCTTAGAATCGAGGTCATATTTGTGATCCCGATGAATATTTTTCTTTTCTTATTAGGTGTACGGCTGATGAGATCAGGTTTCTTTGCGCCAGATGAACATGGGAAGAAGAAACGGCAGAAATTATTTAAACTCGGTTTGTATGTAGGAGTGCCATTGAATTTACTAACTTTTGTTCCCGGCGGAGTTTTCGATTTGCCTATTCGTTATTTATTCGCTCCTATTTTATCTTTAGGATATTTGGCATTCATTTCGAAAATCGTTGAAAAAACGCCACAGTTTTGGTTGTGGAATAAACTCGAAAAGGTTGGGAGAATGTCATTGAGCTGTTATGTGATGCAAAATCTCATTTCTACCGTCCTCTTTTATGGATGGGGATTTGGATTAGGAAACAAAGTTGACTCAGTGACCATTGTCCTTATATGGCTCCTTATCACGTCCTTTCAAATTGGCTTTGCTTCCTTTTGGTTACAAAAATTTAAACTGGGCCCCATGGAGACAGTGCGGAAACATACATCAAGTTTTATGAACTGAAAAGCCATAAAATCCCCGGAAGAGAGGAGAGGTGTTGCGCATGATTTTTAAAAAGATATACCCTCTTGATCAAGTCGAAAAATATCTTCTTATTGACGTAATCGCGATTGTTTTCTTAATCTATAACGTTATGAAAACAGAAAGCAGCCTCGGTCTTTCGGGAAAGCTTTTACTAGTCGTATTGTTAATAATGTCTCACTACGTTTGTTTATGGTATAAAGATTGGCGTCTGCTTGTTGCCTGTTTATCTGGGTTTGGCACTCTTGTGATTTTAGGAGTTTTCCTTCAACAGTGGCTGTTTTTATACGGGTTTATTTTTGCTGATCTTTTAGGAAGGGCGAATCGAAAGGTTTATATCGGTGTTGGGATGTTTGGGATTGTCATGATGTATAGTTTATTTAGTTGGCTTACTAATGGACATCCCCTCCTTTTCGCAAAAACGGCGTTACTTCCTTTCATGATTGTCCAACTATTTATTCCAATTGTCGTGTATACAAAGGAAAAGGCAAAAGCTCTCCAAGGAAAGCTAGATACAGCAAATGCTCGGCTAGCACGTTATATACAAGAAGAGGAAAGGCACCGTATTGCCAGAGATCTTCATGATATACTTGGGCAAACATTAACAATGATTAAGCTAAAAAGCGAACTGACGATAAAATTAGTGGAGAAGGATTCAAAACAAGCGAAGCAAGAGCTGAAAGATATTCTAAACACTTCTCGTTTCGCGCTAAAACAAGTAAGAGAACTAGTGGCAGATATGAAATTCGTTTCGCTGGAGAAGGAAATCGAGGAATCAAAAAAGATTTTACAAACAGCTGGAATCGAATTAACGATGGTCGAGAAAGGTAAGCTTCCTTTATTATCAAGTGTTACGGAAACGATGCTGGCGCTTTCTTTGCGAGAAACGATTACAAATATTATAAAACATAGCCAAGCAAAGCATTGTACCATCACGAAATATTACCAAGATAACGTGTATTGCCTTCAAATAATTGATGATGGAAACGGTGATCTAAAAGCAGGAAAAGGAAATGGCATCCGGTCGATACAAGAACGGATGGAAAAGCTGCAAGGTACTGCTGAAATGAATGCTTCTTTGCATAAAGGTGTTTCGGTCACATTAAAGGTTCCAGTTCGTACAAATGAAGGAGAGAATGCCATATGATAAGAGTTATCATTGCAGAAGATCAGAAAATGCTTCGTGGTGCACTCACTTCTTTATTAAAATTGGAAGATGATATTGAAGTCGTAGCGGAAGTGTCAGATGGGCAAGCAGCATGGGAGGCGATTCAGAAATATAAACCAGACGTCTGTTTGCTCGATATTGAGATCCCATCTTTAACTGGGCTTGAATTAGCGGATAAGCTTAGAGATACTGGAAACACAGCGAAAATTATCATCGTAACAACATTCGCCCGTCCAGGCTATTTACAGAAGGCGATGGATGCGAAAGTAGAAGGCTATTTGTTAAAAGATGAACCGATTGATGATTTAATCGAAGCCATTCGGAAAGTAATGAATGGAGAGCGTGTCATCAGTACAGACTTAGCCGCGACTCTTTTTTTAAAACAAGAAAACCCTTTAACCGATCGTGAAATTGAAGTATTAAGAATGGCCAAGGAAGGAATGGCGACCCGTGACATCGGGAAAGCATTATTCCTAACAAATGGAACCGTTAGAAACTATTTATCCTCCGCCATTCAAAAGCTTGAAGTCGAATCAAGGCAGCAAGCCATTGAAAAAGCGCGTGAAAAAGGGTGGATTTAATCGTTGTCATGAATAACAGGTAGGGAGTGATGACAATGCCAAGAATCAAAGCGGTGCTTGCTTACGACGGAACAGCCTTTGCCGGCTATCAAGTTCAGCCAAATGCCCGGACCGTCCAAGGGGAAATCGAAGCCGCATTGAAGAAAATGCACAAAGAAACAGCGATCCGAATTTATGCTTCGGGCAGGACAGATGCAGGCGTACATGCCGCTGGACAAGTGATCCATTTTGATACAACACTCAACATCAAAGAACAAAATTGGCTGAAAGCTTTTCAAGCATTGCTTCCAGACGACATTGTCGTACATCACATTGAATACGTTCAGGACGATTTTCACGCACGCTTTCACGCAAAGAAAAAAGAATACCGTTACCGCTTGTTCACAAAGCCGTTCCCAGATGTCTTCCGCCGCAACTATACACTTCATGTGCCATACACTCTCGACATCAATGCAATGAAAGAAGCAATGGCATTCATTGTTGGAACGCACGACTTTACTTCTTTTTGCGCGTCAAAAACAAATGTAGAAGAAAAAACAAGGACGATTTTCGAAGCAGACATTTTAGAAGAGGATGGCGAACTCATTTTTCGCTTCGTTGGTAACGGCTTTCTATACAATATGGTGAGGATTCTTGTTGGCACATTGCTGGAAATCGGAAAGAAGGAACGCAGCCCTCTGGACATGGCAGAAATCCTTGAAGCAAAATCTCGGGAAAAAGCAGGAGCTACAGCACCAGCACACGGGTTAGTCCTCTGGTCTGTACATTACTAAAAAGTATAGACACCCGCTTGACAATGTATTTTTTGTGTTATAATATATTCTTTGGTATTTCTATCTCCACTAGCCCCGGAAATAGAGAAAACTAACGTCTTTGAATGTAAAATAATTGATAAATGGATTCGAAATAGAAGAATTGATGAGGAGGTTGCCCCATGAGTACAACTTATATGGCAAAAGCCAGTGAAGTTGAACGTAAATGGTTTGTCGTAGACGCCGCTGGACAAACACTTGGCCGTTTGGCAAGTGAGGTTGCTACGATCTTGCGTGGTAAACATAAACCAACATTTACACCACATGTCGATACAGGCGACAATGTGATTATTATCAATGCTGAAAAAATTGAACTGACAGGAAAAAAATTAACAGATAAAATTTATTATCACCACACAGGACACCCCGGAGGCATTAAACAAAGAACAGCTCTTGAAATGCGTACGAAGCGTCCTGAAAAAATGCTTGAACTTGCAATAAAAGGAATGCTTCCAAAAAACAAACTTGGACGTCAAATGTTTAAGAAGCTTCACGTATACAGCGGAAACGAACACCCACATCAAGCACAACAACCTGAAGTATACGAATTACGCGGATAAAGAAAAGGAGGAAATCATTTTGGCTCAAGTACAATATTACGGCACAGGACGCCGTAAGAAGTCTGTTGCACGAGTACGCCTCGTTCCAGGCAACGGACGCATCGTCGTAAACGGAAATGAATTAGACGAATATTTCGGTCTTGAAACGTTAAAGCTTATCGTTAAGCAGCCGCTTGTTGCGACTGAAACAGAAGGAACGTATGACGTTCTTGTAAGCGTCAATGGAGGCGGCTATACAGGACAGGCTGGCGCAATCCGCCACGGAATCGCACGCGCGCTACTCCAAGCCGATCCAGAATATCGTGCAACATTGAAATCAGCGGGTTACCTAACTCGTGACGCCCGCATGAAAGAACGTAAGAAATACGGCCTTAAAGGCGCTCGTCGTGCACCGCAGTTCTCAAAACGTTAATATCTTTGTCCTATCAACGTTTACAGCCTCTTTCCGAAAGAATCGGGAAGGGGTTTTTAAATGCCGAGAATTGGACTGACTACTCCTTGACTCCCCCTTTGTTAAAAGTCGAGAAAATGTCTGCTGCATTTTCTTAAGACATCCGAAACGTGCGTATAGATATTCATCGTCGTTTGGATATTTTTATGTCCTAATCGTGCCTGGACAGCTTTTATAGATACTCCAGCTTCACTATAGATGAAGTTAATTTTTATGTTGAATTAGATGATAAGGTTTATCTTCAAAAATAAAGAAGAATTAGTTTGCGAATACTCTGTTTATCTTCAGGAAAGAGTAGATTTGCAAGTGAATTCATAAGAAAACGCTTTTTAACAAAAGTATTTTAGTAATTGATTATTTGAAGAGACTTCATGAAGAAATAGAATATGTAAATAATTCAATATACATTCCCATCAATCAAGACTTTAATTTTAATATTTATAAAGCTTTAAAAAATGATATAGGGGTTAGCTCGGTTCATTTAGTCAGCTAGTAAAAATGGCTATTGCCCGAGAAGCCCCACTTCAAAAATCCGTTAGGATTTAAGTGGCGTGTAGTCACATATGTGTTGCACTATTGCATGTTGTAGTTGAATTTTAAAATGTTGATAGGTAAAGTAAAGTTAATAGATAAGAAGAAAGGAGTGGGTCATTCGAATCAAAGTGAGCGGCTGTTTATTAGGACTAATCTGAATTTCTAAAAAAATTATATTATTGGGGGTTTTTAACAATGAAATTCAAAAAAACAATTCTATCTTTGATGGCGGCAGGAATGATGATTTCACCAACATTGGCAGGTGCGAAAGAAAACGGGAAAAACATTAGTTTCTCTGACTTGCCTAAAACGGAAAGTCACTATAAGGAAGTAATGTACTTTGCGAATAAAGGCACAATCACAGGATATGGAAATGGTATTTTCAAACCTTATCAAGATATTTCCAGACAACATGTGGCAGTAATTCTTGCTAGGGAACTGAATTTACCTGTTCCTAAGGATATTAAAAAGGTTTTATCAATTTATAGCGATGTTAGTACGAAACATGACTATGCCAAAGAAATTGCAGCTGTAACTCAAGCTGGGATTTACAAAGGGAACAATGGTAAGTTCAACCCTAATACAAATATTACTCGTGAACAATTAGCAACGGTTTTCAATCGTGGTTTCGATTTGGCCCAACGTGATGCCAAAAAAGTGAAAATTAATCTAAAAAACGTAGATCCTTCACATAAGGATAGTGTACAAGTCTTTGCTAACCTTGGTTTAACTGTCAAATTGAATGATTTTGAACCAAGAAACAACCTTAAACGAGCGCAATTCGCTTCATTTTTATATAGAACGTTAGAAGTTTTAGGTGAATTTGATAATGAGGGAAATACCGGAGGCACTGGTAACGATGGAGGTGGAGATAAAGGCACTGACGATAAAGGTACAGACGATAAAGATAAAGGCACGGACATTGATCGAGTTTATTTCCCATCAATGTATTTAGACTTATCGTTAGTTGAAGGAGATACACAAAAAGTTGATTTATTAGCAGATCTAAAAAACAATGGCGGAACGCACATTATAAATGACAAAGCCACATTTAATATGTCGAACAGTTCAGTCGCCGCATATAAAGATGGAGTTATCACTGCAAAGAAAGCAGGGGAAACAACACTTACCGCAACTTATCAAGGGCAAAAGGCAGAAATCAGAATTAGAGTGTTAGATAAACAGGGCATGAAACTTAATTGGTATGGGTTTAAACAACATATGTATGTAGGTGATTCACAAAGCTTTACTCTTTCAATACGAGATTTAAATGACAATAAGGTTAGGCCAATAGAAGATGGTGAGTTAAATTCAGTAACATTTGAAATTGCAGACCCTTCTATTATTTCAATCGCTAACGGAAAAATTACAGCTCTTAAAGAAGGACAAACAAAGGTTACTGTGAAGTATCAGGGGGTTGAAACATCAGAAGTTATTCAAGTTAGGAATGACTTGGAGGAATTGAAGGGATTTCGAATAGAGGCAGCATTGAATTATGAACTCTTCAAAAATAGCCCGACTAAACATTTGGTATTAGATGCTTGGATAGACGCTGGTATAGGCATGACTGAGAATGAAATTGAGCAAGCGTTAGAAGAAGCCTACAATTCAGATAAACCTGTTGTACGGGAAAATGCGGCTTTTTACTATGAAAAAGAGAAAGGTATTATGCAGGTTCGTTATTTAAGACAAGAAAAATAAAATATAAACAATGATAAACAAAAAGGAGTTGTGAAAGTTCAACTCCTTATTTTTATTGCAAAAGCAGCTGGAAAGAGGTGAAGTTAAGAGATAAGAAGAAAGGAGTGGTTCATTAGAATCAATTTAAAGAGTGGCTGTTTATTGGGACAAATCGATAATGATGCAATGTATGGGCCGAAAAATATCATAAATGATATTGCTTTTGACTGTTTCATAATAATCTTGGTAATTTGCTATCTGTATGTTAATCTATTAATACAGATGGTTTTTGGATTTAACAAGATTCATAGCGCTGTTGCTGGCAGTTGTTTTGGTAAATTTTTCATAATGTATTAAATAAAAGCGTAATCATGCTATCATAAAAGATGTGGATCGTATGTTTGAGAAATAATGAACGCCCAAACATTTGGAAGAAAATCCATCGTACAGTTGAGCCTTGTATGTTACACTAACAAGTTTTGCACCAACTAATAATTTGTTTTATCACTCATGAAAAGGACTGAAGTGACTTTCCGTCCTCAGTCCTTTTCTAAAACAGGGATTGCCTCTTTTAAATAAATAAAATAACTTAAAAATAAAAGGTGTGTGTTCAGATGAGAAGTGACATGATTAAAGTCGGAGTTGATCGTGCTCCTCACCGTAGTCTTTTATATGCAACGGGGAAAGTAAAAACAAAAGACTTAGGAAAACCATTTATCGGTGTATGTAACTCTTATATCGATATTATTCCTGGACACGTTCACTTACGTGAGTTTGCGGACGTTGTAAAAGAAGCAATTATTGAAGCTGGTGGTATTCCATTTGAATTCAATACAATTGGTGTTGATGATGGAATTGCAATGGGGCACATTGGTATGCGCTACTCATTGCCAAGCCGTGAACTTATTGCTGACTCTGCTGAGACAGTTATTAATGCCCATTGGTTTGATGGGGTATTTTATATACCAAACTGTGACAAAATCACACCAGGTATGTTAATGGCTGCCGTTCGTACAAACGTTCCTTCAATCTTTGTTTCAGGTGGGCCAATGGAAGCTGGCAAAAGTTCAACTGGTAAACAACTTTCATTAACCTCTGTATTTGAAGGTGTAGGAGCACATAAATCAGGTCAAATGTCTGCAGAAGAATTATTAGATATTGAAAATAACGCATGTCCAACTTGCGGATCTTGTTCAGGTATGTTCACTGCAAACTCCATGAACTGTTTAATGGAAATGTTAGGTTTAGCACTTCCAGGCAACGGGACAATTGTTGCAACAAGTGAACAACGCCATGAACTCATTCGCGAAGCTGCCAAACATTTAGTTCGTATGATTAAAGAAGATATTAAACCACGCGACATTGTTACAAAAGAAGCAATCGACGATGCATTTGCACTTGATATGGCGATGGGTGGTTCAACAAATACTGTTTTACACACTTTAGCGATTGCAAATGAAGCGGGAATCGAGTATAACCTAGAAGATATTAATAAAGTTGCTGCAAGAGTCCCATACATTGCGAAAATTATGCCAGCATCTGATATTTCAATGGATGATGTAAATCGTGCAGGTGGAGTAAGTGCTATTATTAATGAACTTACTAAAATCCCTGGAGCTATTCATCCAGACCGAATGACAGTGGCCGGAAAAACAATGGGTGAACTTGTTAGAGACCACGAAATTACAAATGATCAAGTCATCCGTACAAAAGACAATCCGTACAGCCCTGTTGGTGGATTATCTATATTATATGGAAACCTTGCTCCAGAAGGTTCGGTTATTAAAGTGGGTGCTGTTGACCCATCGATTAAAACATTTGCTGGTGAAGCGATTGTCTTTGATTCACAAGACGAAGCGCAAGCAGCGATTGATAACGGTACAGTAAAAGAAGGGCATGTCGTTGTGATTCGCTATGAAGGGCCAAAAGGTGGGCCAGGCATGCCAGAGATGCTCGCTCCAACTTCTGCCATTATGGGGCGTGGTTTAGGAACGAAAGTAGCGTTGATCACTGATGGACGGTTTAGTGGAGCATCACGAGGTATTTCCATTGGACATATTTCACCGGAAGCTGCTGAAGGTGGGCCGATTGCATTAATCGAAAATGGAGATATAATTGAAATTGATTTACCAAACCGAACAATTAATGTAAAAGTATCGGACGAAATTTTAGAAGAACGCCGTAAATCTTTAAAACCATTTGAACCCAAAATCAAAACGGGATGGTTGGCAAGATATTCAAAACTTGTGACAAACGCTTCAAAAGGCGGTATTATGAGCATATAATTATTAATCATCCCGGGTTCTGATGAAGAAGCTGAAAAAGGAAAGCAGAATCCTAATAAAAACATTGATATATCAACATTTACAGGCTATTTCATTTATGATGAAATAGCCTGTTTTTGCATATGGAATAGGTAGTGAATGTGACATTTGGCTGCCTTTTGTTTAATGAACATATTCAAAAGGCCATGAGTGAATAGTCCGATCAGCTTGGTTCGTTGCAAAACAGCTGATAGCTTTTTCAAAAATACAGTTTCATTCATACCTGTCGATCTCGGACTCATCAATATCACTTGGAATCTCAACAAAGTACGGGACCATACGCCTGTATTCAATCGCTTGTTCCAAATATTCACGTTTATCGATTTCAAATTCTTGCTTTTCCTCTTCTAAATGCTCTGGCAACAACACTCGTTCAGGTTCTTGCCCAGTTGTTTGACAGTACCATTGCCCGTTCTCTTTGTACAAAATCATTTCTTTTGGTGGACTCCAATCCAAGCGATTAAAATAACGGACACCGTTCTCTACATATAAAAACTCTACATCTTCAAACGTCTTTGATCCCTTTTCCCGATAACTGCTTATTCCCTCTGCAATGTAATAGTCCAACTCTCCATACTCCAAATAACGTCCACTTGACAGCATTTCTTCTGATGCTTTTCTTTTCTTCGCCTCTTCGCGTGCTTTCTCTTCTGCCATCATTCGCGCCCGCTCTTCTTGGGTAACACCTAAGTCTATACCTCCGGCCATGGTCACGCGTGTCCAAAATCCAGAGAAAAAAAGGGCGATACCCGGCCATATGAGGGCTACCGCTACCTCTTTACCGAACAAAAATACATAAATACCCATGCCTTTTGTGGAAGCAAAAACCCCTAACAAATGAAATATAAAAAAAGCGCCAAGGATGATGGTTACGATACGGGCTACCATTTTTCGTGTACGAACTGGGATCCACTTGATCCATGCAAATAAAATGAACAACAATTGAATCCATAGAAGATTAATATAGAGCTTTTGGTAAAAAGGTTGATCCACCAGCGCCTGTATCCCATATAAATTGATCGCCACCATTGACCATAAACAAACCGTGAAAGCAAGCAGGTTTGTCTCGAGTCGCTGATAACTTGGGAAGCGGTAAACAATATATGCAGCACCTGCGCTCATCACAAAATAACTTAAACAGAGTAAAACCGCAAACAAACGCCATTTATCATCAATATACACAAAAAAGATATTCGGAATGCTATAAAGATAAACAAACACCCCACCCAAGAGATAATTGATTAAAATTGATCGGTAACTTTCCTTCTCCTCACTTTTATCAGAAAAAGAATCGATGTTTCTCACAGCCGCACCTCAATTCCACGATTTTATTACAAAATAAGAAACCTAGCAGTAAATATAGGGAAGGGGAGCTATCACCTACAATAACGAAACAGGCTAGTAAATTCTTTGCCCCTTCTTTCCCTACCTAATTATAAGGAACTTTTTTCGTTTTAGGACACTAAAATGACAATCAAGGGAAAGATTTCCTCAATAAAGATCTGCAATAACAATTGACAAATGAAATTTAAGCCCATGCAACGTCATTTCATAAAATTAGTGTCATACAATTATTAAAAAAATTTTTATTTCCTATTGAAAAATTCTCTTTTAGCTGATAAAATAACCGAGTTATTATTTTAAGGAAAGCAAATATTCATGAATAAGAGTCTTTCCGAGCAAATAACTTTGACCACTTTCCAAGGGAGAGTCAAGGCCATACGGACAGCCGGGTCAACTGCCGATTGGCAACTTTGTTGCCTTATTGATTGAGTTAAAAGCTCAACTTTTATAAGTTGGTTACTTTATAACCAAAGCGTGCAAACGCTCATCAACTTGTGAAACGGTCAATAAGAGTGGTAAAAGTAAATTATTTGCTATATAGACTCTAAGAAACCTATTCGGGTATATTTGAATATTAAAAAGCTTTCTGCCATAATACCCTTTGGAACTTTATGGCAATGATCTGATTGAATATGCTTTTTTATATTACAAATATATCGATAAGCAAGGGATGCGCGATCAAGCGGCATGCACTTGCTTTTTTATTTTTTGAGGGGGTATGTGATGTGGAGAATAAACTTAAACTTTACGGCTTCAACAATTTAACAAAATCTTTAAGTTTCAATATTTACGATGTCTGTTATGCCAAAACCCCCCGTGAGCAACAGGATTACATCGAATACGTTGATGAACAATACAATTCAGAGCGATTGACTAGTATATTGACTCGGGTTACAGAGATGATCGGTGCACAAGTGTTGAATATCTCCAAGCAGGATTACGATCCACAAGGTGCGAGCGTGACGTGCTTAATTGCCGAAGGCCAATCGCCATCTGCCGACCGTGATACGATTGTGGCACATTTGGACAAAAGCCATGTGACCGTTCATACTTATCCTGAATATCATCCCGACAACAGCCTTGCAACATTTCGGGTAGACATTGATGTTGCAACATGCGGAGAGATTACACCTCTTTATACGCTCGATTATCTTATCCGAAGCTTTGACTCGGATATTATTACAATGGATTATCGAGTACGCGGCTTCACCCGTAATGTCGAAGGAAAAAAACTGTATATGGATCATAAAATGATATCAATTCAGGATTATATTGAACCAAAGATATTGCAACGCTACGATGCGGTCGATCTAAATGTATACCAGGCAAATCTGTTTCATACAAAAATGCTTATTAAGGAAATCGATTTGCAAAATTATTTGTTCAACACTGATGTGTATGAGATATCCCCGGAAAAGAGGCTTGAGATCATGACAAGTCTCCGGCGTGAAATGGTCGAGATATTCAGTGGGGTGGAGGTCTACTGATGAATAAAAAAGAGAAAACGCACTCGCTTTCTCAGGAACGGGCGCCAATCTACGAAGCGTTGGAACAATTCAAGAAAAAACGGATCGTTCCTTTCGATGTGCCAGGCCATAAACGGGGAAGAGGCAATCCAGAACTGACGGCTTTTTTGGGAGAGCAATGTGTCAGCTTAGATGTCAACTCGATGAAGCCGCTGGATAATTTATGCCATCCAACATCTGTCATTAAGGAAGCAGAAAGCTTAGCGGCACAGGCTTTTGGTGCGGCACAAGCTTTCTTTATGGTGAACGGTACAACATCGGCTGTGCAAGGTATGGTACTGACTGCTTGTAAGAAAGGAGACAAAATCATCCTTCCCCGTAATGTTCACCGCAGTGTCATCAATGCGCTTGTACTATGCGGAGCGGAGCCAGTTTATGTGAATCCCGAGATTGACAAAAGACTTGGGATTTCACTCGGGATGTCCATTAAACAAGTCGAAAAAGCCATACTGGAAAACCCGGACGCAAAAGCGATATTAGTGAATAATCCAACGTATTATGGCATTTGTTCGGATTTGCGCAGCATCGTTAAATTGGCGCACAAACATCATATGCTCGTATTGGTTGATGAAGCGCACGGCACACATTTGTCTTTTGAGAAAAGCCTCCCTGTTTCAGCTATGGAAGCAGGCGCAGATATGTCTTCTGTAAGCATGCATAAGTCAGGAGGCAGTTTGACGCAGAGCTCATTTCTTTTAATGGGGCCTTCGGTAAATGCAGGTTATGCAAGGCAAATTATTAATTTGAGCCAAACGACAAGCGGGTCTTATCTTCTGCTTTCCAGCCTTGATCTTTCCCGCCGAAACCTTGCTTTACATGGTGAGCAAATTTTCAGGAAGGTCATCGAATTAGCAGAATACGTGCGCAGTGAAATCAATAAAATTGGTGATTATTATGCTTTTTCAAAAGAACTGGTCAACGGCGACAGTATTTTTGATTTTGATGTAACGAAACTGTCGGTCCATACGCTTGATATCGGTCTCGCCGGGATTGAGGTATATGACCTGTTGCGTGATGAATATGATATCCAAATCGAATTCGGGGATATCGGCAACATTCTTGCTTATGTTTCCGTCGGAGACCGAAAACGGGATGTGGAGCGGTTAATCAGTGCGCTTGCTGAAATCCGCCGCCGCTATCGAAGGGATAAATCTGGCCTTATCACACAAGAATATATCGATCCGGAGGTGCTCACGACGCCGCAATATGCGTTTTATGCAGAAAAGGAATCATTGCCATTACGAGAGGCCGCTGGACGGGTGTGCAGCGAGTTTGTAATGTGCTACCCGCCTGGGATTCCCATTCTTGCGCCGGGAGAACGCATCACGGAGGAAATCATCGATTATATCGAATATGCAAAAGAAAAAGGCTGCTCCATGACAGGGCCTGAAGACCATAACATCGAACGGCTGAATGTTATAATCAATTACGCCTTGGAGTAATTGCGTCCAGATTTTTTTCGAGCTTAGGGCTACAGGATGTAGGTCAGTTCGACGTTGCAACATGACGTTGCGTTTTTAGTCGAACTTCAATTGCTTCAATTAAAAAATCTGTGACATCCGCCGGAGGCTTTAATTTTATTCAGCCAGGATTTGAACCCCGCTGAATTGTAAAAATATTTATCGTCCATCCCGCCACTTATCGAAGCGGAGGACTTCAGCTGAATAAAATTAAAAGGAGAATGTAAACATGGAATTGTGGTTTAGTGAACGCCATACACCTCATGTAAAGCTTTCAATCAGAGTGGAAAAGCAACTATACAGCGCCCAAAGTGAATACCAACGCATCGATGTATTTGAATCGAAAGAATTTGGGCGCTTCCTGACGCTTGACGGCTACCTGATGCTTACCGAAAAGGATGAATTCATCTACCACGAAATGATTACCCATGTCCCGATGGCTGTGCACCCGAATCCGCAAAATATTCTCGTTATCGGTGCAGGAGACGGAGGCGCCGTCCGTGAACTGGTACGTTACCAGCAAGTAGAGCATATTGACTTGGTGGAAATTGATGGGCTGGTGATTGATGTGTGCAAAACATATTTGCCGCAGATCGCTTCAGGCTTTGATGAGCCCCGGGTGCACATCCATTTAGAGGACGGCGTCAAATTCGTTCGCTCTTGTGAAAATAAGTATGATCTTATCATTGTTGATTCAACCGATCCGTTCGGCCCGGGAGAAGGCTTATTTACAAAGGAATTTTACGGGAGCTGCTATAAAGCGCTTCGTGAAGACGGCATTATGGTGAACCAGCATGAAAGTCCTTTTTATGTTGGGGATGCAACGGCGATGCAGCGGGCGCACAAACGAATTGTAGACTCTTTTCCAATCAGCTATGTTTACCAAGCGCATATTCCAACCTATCCGTCAGGACATTGGCTGTTTGGATTTGCATCGAAAGCGTATCATCCAATCTCCGATTTAAACATGGAAGCATGGAATGAGCTCGGAATCAAAACGCGTTATTATAACACGAAGCTGCATGCAGGCGCTTTTTCCTTGCCTACTTATGTAGAGGAGTTGCTGAAAGATGCTGAATAAAAACATCCAAACATTCATTGGCTGTGAAGCGGAATATGAGGAAGCAAAGATTGTCTTGTTTGGAGCTCCTTTTGATGGGACGACCTCTTTTCGTCCAGGTACACGCTTTGGTCCTTCGGCGATTCGTTCGGAATCATTTGGGCTCGAAACGTACAGCCCTTACCAAAATAAAGATTTGATGGATCTTTCGGTTTTTGACAGTGGCGATCTTGAGCTGTGCTTTGGTAACGCGGTGCGGGTACTGAATGAAATTCAAAAGCGGACAAACAAGATTTTAGAAGATGGAAAGCTGCCTTTTATGATCGGTGGTGAGCATCTCGTTACGCTTGGAGCGGTCCGGGCTGTCGCCGAAAAGCATCCGGATTTGCACATCATCCAATTCGATGCTCATACCGATTTGCGTGAAGATTATCTCGGTGAAACACTGTCCCATGCATCTGTGATCCGCCGTTGCCATGACATTCTTGGGGACGGGCGCATCTTTCAGTTTGGCATCCGTTCAGGCGATCGCTCTGAATTCGAATGGAGTGCAGAAGGCCATGTCTTCACGAATAAATTCAATTTTGAAGGACTGCAAAACATCGTAAACGAAATTGGGGACAAACCGGTATATCTTACTGTGGACCTTGATGTACTTGATCCATCAGTATTTCCTGGAACAGGTACACCTGAAGCAGGCGGCGTCACATTTATACAGCTGCTTGATGCAATTTTAACAGTATGCAATGGCTTAAATATCGCAGGGTGTGACATCAATGAACTTTCACCTGCATATGATCCTAGCGGCATTTCGACTGCGACTGCCTGTAAGGTAATTAGAGAATTACTTTTAGCTTTATAGTTTATAAATTGAACAGAGTGGGGACTTCTGCTGAATGAAGTTACAATCTTTTGTTCCCTATGGGAGAGGAGAGAGGAAAATGGGAAAAGCACTTATTATTGGTTGTGGTGGTGTGGCTTCAGTAGCCATTCATAAATGTGTACAAAACAGTGAGGTATTTGAAGAAATCTGTATCGCAAGCCGGACAAAATCAAAATGCGATGACTTGAAAGCAAAACTTGACGGTGGAAAAACAATAATCACAACAGCGCAAGTGGATGCAAATCATGTAGACGAACTGATTGCTCTAATTAATGAAGTACAGCCTGACATCGTCATGAACCTTGCGTTGCCCTATCAGGATCTTCCAATTATGGATGCTTGTCTTGCGACAAAGACAAACTATTTGGACACAGCGAACTACGAGCCAGAGGATACGGCAAAATTTGAATACAAATGGCAATGGGCTTACCGCGAACGTTTTGAAGAAGCAGGCATTACAGCGCTTCTGGGGAGCGGTTTCGATCCTGGCGTTACAGGTGTATTTTCCGCTTATGCGCTGAAGCACCATTTTGATGAAATCGAATATATCGATATCCTTGATTGCAACGCAGGGGATCACGGCTATCCTTTCGCAACGAATTTTAACCCTGAAATTAATATCCGCGAGGTTTCAGCAAACGGCAGGTACTGGAAGGAAGGGGAATGGATCGAAACAAAACCGATGGAAATTAAACGCGTCTACCATTTCCCTGAAATCGGTGAAAGAGATATGTATTTGCTCTACCATGAAGAACTTGAATCACTAGCTGTAAATATTCCCGGCTTAAAGCAAATTCGCTTTTTCATGACATTTGGAGAAAGCTATTTAACCCACCTAAAATGTCTCGAAAACGTTGGCATGACATCCATTGAACCGATTATGTTTGAAGGAAAAGAAATTATCCCCCTTCAATTTCTAAAAGCGGTCTTGCCTGATCCTGCTTCTCTTGGGCCGCGTACAAAAGGGAAAACGAATATCGGGTGCATCTTTCGCGGCAAAAAAGACGGAAAAGAAAAAACGTATTATCTGTACAACGTGTGCGACCATGAAGAGTGCTACAAAGAAGTAGGCTCACAGGCCGTTTCCTATACGACAGGTGTTCCTGCGATGATTGGTGCCGTGATGTTGATGACAGGAAAATGGAATAAGCCCGGCGTTTATAATATTGAGGAGTTTGACCCAGATCCGTTCATGGAAGCATTGAACAAATGGGGGCTTCCTTGGAAAGAAAGCTTTCATCCGGAGCTTGTTGACTGATATGCGGTTTGAAGAGTTGCCAACACCTTGCTATGTCATCGATGAAGCTCTTCTTGAGAGGAACCTTAAAATCCTGAACGGTGTCATGGAACGTACAGGCTGCAGAATTCTTCTCGCACAAAAGGCCTTTTCCATGTATGCGATGTACCCCATGATCGGAAAGTATTTGAGCGGGACAGCAGCCAGCGGGTTATATGAAGCTAAGCTAGGCTATGAGGAGATGGGGAAAGAAAACCATGTCTATTCTCCTGCTTACCGTAAGGATGAAATCGACGAAATACTCTCGATTTGTGATCATATCATTTTCAACTCCTTTTCACAGCTTGAGAGATTCAAAGATAACATACGGAAAGCAGGTAAAAACATAGGGCTTCGCATCAATCCAGAATGTTCCACGCAAGAAGGGAACGGCATGTATGACCCGTGTGTTGCCGGCTCAAGGTTCGGCGTCACGTTAAAAAACTTTCGCCCCGACTTGCTTGAAGGTGTCTCAGGCCTGCATTTTCATACACTATGCGAGCAGAATGCCGACGCATTGGAAAAAACGCTTGATGCCGTGGAAGAAAAGTTTGGACAGTGGCTCCCGCAGTTTGAATGGATCAACTTCGGCGGAGGACATCATATTACGAAAGAAGGATATGATCTCGGATTGCTGGAAAAATGCATCAAGCGTATGCAGCAAAAATACGGTTTGCTGGTTTATCTTGAGCCGGGGGAAGCTGTCGCTTTAAATGCGGGCTTTCTCGTTACAACGGTGCTTGAAACGATGGAAAATGAAATAGACATTGCGATTTTGGATACGTCTGCTACATGCCATATGCCTGATGTGTTGGAGGTGCCTTATCGGCCGCCGCTCTTTGGTTCAGGTGAAGCAGGTGAAAAAACACATACGTATCGGCTAGGTGGCCCGACATGCCTCACGGGCGATATTATCGGCGATTATTCATTTGATCAGCCATTGGAGAGCGGCGACCGATTAGTCTTCGGTGATATGGCCATCTACTCAATGGTGAAAAACAACACCTTTAACGGCATGGCATTGCCATCGATTGCGATTAGAGATAAGCATGGCGAATGCCGTATTTTGCATAAATTCGGCTATCAGGATTTTAAGGATCGATTGTCATAGGGCAGTAAGAGAACGCGTACAATTGAATGCGGAACGAATGCAGAAAGCCCATCATCACGGTACTGCACCCCCAAAATTAGAGTAAAAAATCTAACTTTTAGGGGTTACTACCTTAGAGGGCTTTCTTTTTTATTAACAATAATAACTTCATTCCTTCATACATCACACAATTCTTCTGCGGTTTTTGGGACTTTCGGGACAGCTTCTATTCATCTAGTTTTTATCTTCTAGTTTTTCTATTAATTTATTTAACTCTTTTTCATTTTCCGTAAATGCCGGCTTTTCATTTATTGCATCAAAAACAGTTTTCGTTGCAAACGCTCGATCGTCGCTCATTGCTGAATCGATGATTGTGTAGATATCTTCAGTAGCAATCGTTTTATCGTTGGATGCGGTTACTACAAGTTCATAATAATACTCGCCATCTGACCAATAGAAATAACGATCGTCCTCCCCGTTGTCTGAATACTCAATGACGCTATATCCACCAGGTGTTTTTTCCTCACCTACCTCTTCATACAGGTCATCATTCACCCATAAACTTTCCTTATCTTGGATTGAGTATGAAATCTGATCTCTGTCGCCAGTTAGATAGGTAATGCCAATATGGGAACCTATACTTCCCTCCTCAACTCCTATGCCGGCAGCATAGATATCTGAACGCTTTTTATTTATTTTTGGAAATTTAAGTTTGTCTATATCCAGTGAAAACATATGATAAAAAGGATCGTAAGCACCTTCTTCTTCTGTTTTCATTGATTTGCCCATAAGCTTCATCATCTCATTTGTATATCCTTGATTCGAATCTTCGGCAGTAACGATATAACTTGCACCGTTTTTATCTTCACCGGTAATGTAGTAAGTATCTCCGCCGCTTGTAGACTCATTAGCGCCATACAATGCATCCAAAGAGTTGTGATCAAGTTTTTCTCCGTTAGAGGTATCGATATGCCCATTATCGGATGTTAGATTAGTAGTTCCACCTTCAAAGAAAATGGAAGAAATGAGATGAGGGTACATGTAGCTTGCTGCATATGAGAATTCATCGTCCAAAGGATAATAACCCACATTTACTCGACTACTTCGATAATCATCTGTAATGAAGCTTAATTTTAACACGTCTCTTTGCCGATTCATTGCTTCTTCCAGCATTGCTCGTTCATCTAATGGATTATTTTCATCGACAAGCGGTGCAGAGTTATCTTTTTCTTTAGTTTCTTTTCCTTCTTTTTCGCTGTTTTCTGCTTGTGCTGATGATTCTTTGGATGTAGTTGATTCCTTCGACTCATTACTACATCCAATAACTAGCAATGCAGGGATAAGCAAGATTACTAACCATAACTTTTTCATATGTTGTATCGCTCCAATTTGAGTTTTTCTTGCCATGAAATAGCTGTAGACTTGAATAAGTTGTTATTATATATGCAATAAATGATTCGTACAAGGGGATTAAGGACTTGTTATTGGTTCTGTAATTTGTACAAAATTAGAAAACATCATTTCAAAAAATGAATAGTTAGACTTACACATTTTTAATTTTCATCTCTTTTTTTAAAAAAATGGGGATATAGTATGAAAAAAATATTCAAATAACACTTATTTTTGTAACAAATGTCTTAAATTCAGCTGATGGAAAATCAAGATTAGGATTTTGGGGATAGAGGAGCTGTGGCAAACTTCTTTTTGCACGTTTGACCTAAGATTAAACATAGTATTTACTAAATAATGGTGCTTCACACTACAGTTTTAGCTGGTTTTTTAAGGTGTCGGCATGTATGTGAGCCAATTGGCGGACACTCCGAATCCTGAAGGTGGCCATACGGTTTTAAGTGGCCATCGCGATACTGTTTTCAGAAAGCTTGGAGAACTAGAAAATGGTGATGCTTTCACAGTTCAGTATGACGATAAAGAGTACCGTTATTCAATCAAAAAAATAGGGATTGCCGATCCTGAAGATCGGACAGTAACCGTAGAGAAAGATAAGCCGACGTTGACATTAACAACATGCTATCCGTTTTAATATGCCGGTCCCGTATCGGAAAGATATGGAGTCCAAGCTGAGTATGAATCGTCTTATTAAAAATTGAACGTGATAATGAAGTGCAGTTCGTATTCCTCAATTCAGAAAAAAACTACACTATTTTCCGATTGCCCAAAAATTTTTTACCAAAAAAAGAACCCCTACTATGTTTTTTGCCCTAAGGAGGATGAAAAATGCGGAATGATTTGGGAGTTACTTTTATTTTCCTGATAGGCTGTGCACTTGTACTGACGGGATGCTTGGCTGTCAAGGATGAACCCGGTTCAGAAGATGCCGCTGCCTCGGGTCAGGAATTAGAAAATGAGTTATCTGAAGAAGCGAGTGGTAAAGACAGCGGCAGCTCAGGATCTGATCTGGGCAACTTAGAAGTGTGGATTGGGGGCGAGGTAACGGTTACAGAAGATAAGATTACCATTAAAGGCGAAAGCAATCTATTGCCCGGTACGTCCATAGATTCAAGCGGTGTTAACGATGTCGGATTTGCCTCGACTAATTTTATAGACAGCACGACCGTTAAAGATGATGGCTCGTTTTATTTTGAATTCCCGGGGCGTGAGTCTAGCATTGCGGTTGATCTGAAACTGTCCAACAGAAACGAAGAAACTAAAGAGCATTACGGGGAAAATCTAGAGAAAGTGACTGGTCCCCAAGTGTACAGGACGAAAGAACATGGGAAGTATGAGGTGAAAGCGGATTTTATCATTGACACTGACAAAGAAATGCCTTACACATTTTCCATTGAAACACCGGAGTGGGGCGAGGTGCCTGACGATTATGGCGATCCTCACGTATGGATGGAAGCGGATGTAACGAGCGATCACAATTATTTGTATTTTCACGGGAAAAGCAATCTCCTTGAAGGGTCACAAATCGGTGGAAACTTAAGGCAAGCGTCGGGTGGTATTGTGCCATTCTCTTATGATTTCACTCAAGTTAATCCAGATGGTTCTTTTGAACTGCGTGTTCGTTACACTAATTTGAGGGATGGCATGTATATGCCGATTACATATGAGCCTGACAGTAACTCTTGGGAAGATGTAGTCGCTGCATACGGGGAAGAGGGAGAGAAATTAGAGGGTGACCTTGTGCATAAGAACGATGATGGAAAGCAATATGCGGAACTTCAAGTGATGTTGGATGCACCGGATTTGAATCCTCCAGAAGAAGTGGGCATGACTGTGGAAGAAGAAGAAATCAAGATGCAAGTGCCGGATGATTTGCTGTTCGATTTTGATGAGAGTGCTTTGAAAAAAGAAGCGAAAGACACTCTAGATGATATTCTAAAAGATCTAGCGGATTTAGAGAAGGGTACGGTCATCCACATTAATGGGCACACGGACAATGTTGGTGATCCTGAATATAATAAGAAACTGTCTGAAAAGCGTGCCAGGGCAGTATGGGATTATATGAAAAAGGATGGCGAGATAGACGGATTGGATGTTCATATTCAAGGGTATGGCGACACGAAACCGATAGCATCGAATGAAAAAGAGGAAGGCAGGAGTAAAAATCGGCGCGTGGAAATTGTGATCAACCCGCAGTAAAATGTTTATAAGTCAATACCACCCAACATGGAAGTGAACCTAAAAAGCTAGACAAATAATTTAGGCAACTATTGAGGATTGAACTCTGTATTGGACAGGGTTCAATCCTTGAAATTACTTGGATTAACGGAACTAAATAAGGGCAGACAAAGCAAAACCTGCCGATTCCCATTACTCATGTGCCGCAATAAGTGCGGTACGGATAGGAGGAAGGTTTAGGCGGTGCAGCATATTCCTCTTGCTCAAGCGAGTATGCGTAAGGGTTCGCGAGAGCTTTAAGAAGCCGTTCCATCACACCGTAATCGTCCTGTTCCACTGCAGCTTCCAACGCTTCCTCTACCCGGTGGTTCCGAGGGATGACAGCCGGGTTGCTTTTTTTCATTAATTCTTGGGCATCGGCCTTTGTTTTCTGCTGCCTGTCAAGTCTTTCCTGCCATTTCTTATACCAGCCTTGAAATGCTGCGCTTGAGAATAGGGAAGCATTTGCATCAAGTTTTTCAAGCGCCAGCGCCCGGAATGTATTTGTAAAATCAGCTTTATGCTTCTCCATTAAACCGAGCAGCTCTTTAATGAATGCTTCATCCTGTTCCTCTTCGCCAAACAGCCCCAGCTTTTTCTTGAAGCCTGCTTGCATATGGTTGTCGAATTTGTCTGCATAATCGGAAAGGGCCTCCTGCGCCAGCTTGATTGCCTCGTCTTGCTCGTCATGCAATAAAGGCAATAACGTTTCCGCAAACCGTGCGAGGTTCCACTGGCCAATTCCGGGCTGATTGCCATAAGCATAGCGGCCTTGGACATCAATGGAGCTGAATACCGTTGCCGGGTCGTACGTGTCCATAAAGGCGCATGGCCCGTAATCGATCGTTTCACCACTAATCGCCATGTTATCTGTATTCATCACGCCGTGAATAAAACCGACCAATTGCCATTTGGAAATTAACTCAGCTTGGCGTTCAATGACACGATAAAGCAGCAAAAGGTATTTGTCTTCTGCTGTTTCAATGTCTGGAAAATGGCGATTGATCGCATAATCAGCTAATTTTTGAAGTTCATCTTCTTTGCCCCATTGAGCTGCGTATTCAAAAGTCCCGACGCGCAGATGGCTTGCTGCTACGCGAGTTAAAATAGCACCAGGCAGTTTCGTTTCTCGGATGATCTCTTCCCCTGTCGTTACGACTGCCAGGCTTCGGGTCGTAGGAATTCCAAGCGCATGCATAGCCTCGCTAATAATATACTCCCTTAGCATCGGGCCCAGTGCTGCCCGTCCATCGCCTCCCCGCGAAAACGGCGTTTTTCCGGCTCCCTTTAGCTGAATATCAAATCGTTCGCCAGAAGGAGTAATCTGTTCGCCTAATAATATCGCCCGTCCGTCTCCTAACATTGTGAAATTTCCAAATTGATGCCCCGCATAAGCTTGTGCAAGAGGGGAAGAACCGTCCGGAATCTCGTTCCCGGCAAACACCGCTGCACCATCTGCCCTTTCAAGCGCTTGAACGTTTAATCCCAATGATTTTGCCAAAGGTTTATTTAGGACTTTTAACTTTGGCGAAGTCACTGGGTTCGGCCTTTGGCTGACAAAAAAAGTTTTAGGTAGCCTGATATAACTGTTATCAAAATTCCAGCCTGCTTCCGACATGTTCTTATTCATAGCATCTCCTTCTTCCTTTTTTAATTATTCTCTTTGCTTTTATGTTAACCCGCCGTTAGTGTCTTCCTTAAGGGGCTTTTTTATTACTTTCATTATAGGGTATGTTTGGGCAAGGAGCATCTGAATCGGGAATATGGTTTTGGACGCGAGAAAAGCAACGAACCATCCCGGCCCTCTGAGAAATTTATTTGAACATTTCGGTGATTAGAATGAAATGGATGGTTTTTAACTGTTACATAGAATGGGAGAAGTACTTTCATACACAGAGGGCTAAGGAGCATTTCGAAAGCTATATTTTCTGCAAGTTTATTACTTTGTTATACACTTTACTACCTCATTTATAATTTGACTATTGGCGATGGCGCCTGTGTATAGCCAGCTAGTATTTTGATCGAATTCAAAAACATTTCCGTTTTTTACTGCAGGTATGTTTGCCCAAAGGGGATCCTTTAGCATTTCTGAACCATTCCCTTTATCGCTATTAATAAGAAATAGATAATCAGCATCAAGTTCTGCCAGCTTTTCCAGAGAAACGGATGACCAATCACTTGTTGCCGATTCCGAAACCTCTTTTACTAGGTTAGGGGCTTGTAGTCCGAGATCGCCATATAGTACAGAGCCACTAGATGCTGTTTCGCTTACCATAAAGATAGAACCATTCGTGATCCAAATTGCTGCGGCGGATTGTTTACCTACTGTACTTTTAATTTTCTCTTTCGCTTCTTTTACTTGTTGATCGTACTCTTTCAAGACTTCGTTTGCTTTATCCGTTTGGCCAAATATTTCTCCTATTTTTAGGAGTTTGTCTCGCCAGTTCTTTTCTTCATTGCCTAAAACATATGTCGGTGCAATTTTGTTGTATTGCTCGTATTTGCCCCCTTCAACAGTTTCGGGTGAACCGATAAGAATAAGGTCGGGGTTAAAGCTAGTGACTGCTTCGAATGGAAGATCGAATGGGATCGTCGGGATGTCCTTCAATGAATCTTGTAAGTATGTTTGGATGGATGCCCCATCGTTTACTGACCATTGTGCAACAGGTGTGATTCCTAATGCGACAAGATGATCTTCTAAATAGGGTGCGATGACGCGCTCAGGCTTTTCGGGAATGGTTACTTCATTCCCCAGTGAATCAATTAATACACGTTCTTCAGCGATTTCTTTTGGTTCAGACTTATTAACATTTGAGGTGCTTTGTTGTTCATTTCCACATGCAACCAAAAATATAGAAATAAATAGCATACTATAAAAAATAAAATTATTTTTTATACATGTTATCAATGGATCTTCCTCCCGCAATGTGATTTTGCTGTTGTGTGATAGCAACATGATTTATTTCATTATGCTAGTTTATTATACTGAAAATGAAATTCATTATCAATTACAGATTTGAAAATAGCAAGATTTTTTATTTCCCATTGATAAAGGAAGCGTTGTGTACTAAAATGATAATGATTATCATTATCTTTTGCTATAAAATAAGATAGTATAAATTGGCAATTCGCTAATTTAAACCAATCTCACCTCCAAGAAAGAGGCGTCAGCGTTTTTCTTATAAAATATGTAGTGTTTAACAGGAGTGCGATGTTCTTTGATAAAGCAATTTTTATCTTATTACCGTCCTTATAAAGCTCTCTTTTTCTTAGATTTTTCTTGTGCCATCATCGCTGCCCTCTTGGAGCTTGTTTTTCCGTTGGCAGTGAATCGAGTAGTGGATGACTTGCTGCCGTCCGGCAATTGGACATATATTTTATGGGCTTGTCTCGGGCTGTTTGCAATTTACATTATCAGTTCGATTCTTCACTATGTTGTGACCTACTGGGGGCATAAGTTGGGGATAAATATTGAAACAGATATGCGCAGAAAGCTTTTTGTCCATATTCAAAAGCAACCCTTTCGTTTTTTTGATAATAACAAAACAGGTCATTTAGTATCTCGTATGACGAATGATTTAATGGATATTGGAGAAGTTGCACACCATGGTCCGGAGGATTTGTTCATCGCACTTATGACATTAACGGGTGCATTTGGTTTAATGCTCACGATTAACGTTAAATTAGCCATCCTCACGTTTATTATTGTGCCATTTATTATCTTTCTCGCTCTCTATTTCAGCCGGAAAATGTCTCGGGCATTTGACCGGATGTTTGCTGAAATTGCGGACTTCAATGCGCGTGTCGAAAATAACGTCAGCGGTATGCGCGTTGTTCAAGCTTTTGCAAATGAAAAGCATGAAATTGATCAATTTATCGAAAATAACGCACGTTTTCGTCGTGCAAAGTTAAAGGCATATCGTTTCATGGCTTGGAATTTATCGATTAGCCATATTCTTATGAAAGCCGTATCCATTTTCGTTTTATTATGTGGAACGTGGTTTGTTATTCAAAACCATATGACATATGGAGAGTTTATCGCTTTTGTTCTTCTTTCGAATGTTTTTCTCGGTCCGATTCAGAAGATCAATGCAGTGATCGAAATGTATCCGAAAGGAATTGCTGGCTTTAGGCGTTATTTAGATTTGCTTGAAACCGAGCCGGAAATCGCAGATGCTCCAGATGCGGCAGAGATGCAGCATTTGGAGGGAAATATCGAATACCGCAATGTATCTTTCGGTTATGAGGGGAAGGAGAAGGTGTTGGAGAAGATTAATTTATCGATTCGTGCCGGTGAAACAGTGGCTCTCGTTGGCCCTTCAGGTGCGGGAAAAACGACAATTTGCAGCTTATTGCCTCGATTTTATGAGATCGATAAAGGAGAGATCATGATCGATGGAATCGACATAAGGAGCATGACATTGGAATCTCTTCGTTCACATATTGGGCTTGTCCAGCAGGATGTTTTCCTATTTGATGGGACGGTTCGTGAAAATATTGCCTATGGCAAGTTGGATGCGACAGAAGCAGAAATTTGGGAAGCGGCAAGAAAAGCACAGCTTGAAGACATTATCCTCTCCTTGCCAGAGGGCCTCGATACAATGATTGGAGAAAGAGGAGTCAAGTTATCAGGAGGACAAAAGCAGCGTCTATCGATTGCGCGTATGTTTCTGAAAAACCCATCCATTCTCATTTTGGATGAAGCGACATCCGCACTTGATACGGAAACAGAGGCTGCGATTCAACAATCCTTATCAGATTTATCACAGGGACGTACAACACTTGTGATTGCCCATCGTCTAGCGACGATTAAACATGCCGATCGTATTCTCGTTGTCACAGAAGAAGGAATTGTAGAACAAGGAAATCATAAAGAATTACTGATGATGAGAGGTGCTTATAGCAGACTTCACGAGGCGCAATTCGGTTTCTGACAACGTTGAGCCAAAATTGCAATGGAAATCTTAGGCTAAATGCAGCAAAAAGTTCCGGGCAAAGGATATTAAGGAGAAAGAGGGGTAGATGGTCTATCAGTTATTGAATACCTCATATCGTGAAGGGGTCCGATCGAATGAAGAGAAGAAATGACGAGGTTTCTTCCTGCGAAGCATTGGCGTCCGCGTTTGCAAGAGTGCCGTTACATATTTATGGTGCTTATCGTACAAAGTTGGAAGCCAATCATTTATATTGTGGTCACGTCGATCAACCGACGACCAAATGTGGCATTGTGTGTGGCTTAAAAGGGCAAGCCGAATTTATATTTGATGCAAGGGAGCGGTATCAGCTAGAACCTGGCAAGATACTTCTAGGCGGATTGCATAAGCAGTTAGAAGTTTGTACAGGAGGCAATGGTTTTGAATATTATCTTGTTCACTATTTGCCCGTCTCCTCTGAATTGGAGGAGGTGCGGCGTTTGACAAAGGTGTCGATTCTCCATATTGCCCTTGATCCAGAATTGCTGCAGTTGCACGAGGATTTACTTCGGGCGTCTTCTTCACCAGGAAGCTTGGAATTGCTGAAGAAGAAGATGTTGTTCTACCGGCTGCTGAACAAGCTTATTCAGTCCGCACGCCATCAGCAAAACAAGGAGACTGATACTCTCATTGATGAGACAATTCAGTACATTCAGACACACTATGCGGAGCCGTTAACATTGAATATGCTGGCAGAGCGTTACCAGGTGAAAGCGAAATACTTCTCCTATCTGTTTCATAAATATGTAGGAATCGGTCCGATTGATTTTTTGATCCAGTACCGAATGAATAAGGCGTACGAACTGCTAATCACAGGACAATTCCCGGTGTCCTCCGTTGCCAAAAGCGTCGGTTATTCAGATGCCTATTACTTCAGCCGATTGTTTAAAAAGCATAAAGGTTTGCCGCCGAGCAAGGTTGGCTTGTATCGAAAGCGAAATAATCCATCTTAAGTTCGGGAATATCTCTATTTTCATCAAATTGATAGGATGATAAAGTTTTATATGATAATGAGAATCGTTATCATATAAAAGGGTTTGAGAAAGGATGTATAACATGAGTAAACGCATAAAGTCCATGGTTTTACTAACCATGTGCTTATGTTTCGCTCTGCTGGTTAGCGCGTGTGCTAATGCAGAAAATAAAGGTTCGACTGGGGGACAAAAGGAAGCAAACGAAAGTAATAAAAATGCTCAGAACGGACAATTTCCACGGACAATCAATGCGGCTAATGGGGAAATTACAATCGAGGAGGAGCCAAAGAAAATTGCGGTCGTTCATTGGGGGTATACCGATTCTCTCCTGTTATTTGATCTAAAATCCGTCGCAGTGGCTCTCCCGTTTACCGAGAAGCAATCTGTGTTAGGTACAGAAAGCTATAAACCATACGTAGACAAGCTAGATGAATTGGTGGTCGTAGGAGAGAATTCAACAGTAAATTTAGAGGCGCTTCTTGCCTATGAGCCTGATTTAATCATTGCTGGCAATAGCATCAATGAGGACATCGAAGAGGATCTGTCGCGAATCGCTACGACAATTGTCATTGATGAGGAAGAAACGAACGTTTGGGAAGATTGGCAGCCGCTCGTGATCAAATTTGGCGAGATTCTGGGGCAAGAGGACGTAGCGGAGAGCTATATTTCCGAATACCGCAGCCGCGTGAAGGATGCCAAGGAGAAACTGGCTCACTTGGAAGGTACGGTAGCATTCGTGCAAGTGAGGGAAAAGGAGGTATGGTTGCAAGGCACGGACTATTTGAAACAATACTATGATGGTCTTGGGCTCAAGGCACCGGATGCGGCCACGATGAAAGAGGGAGAGCAGATTAGTTTAGAGGGTTTAACTACACTGGATCCTGATCATCTGTTTTTGGGCTATTTCAATTATAGTGATAAGTCCATCCCTGCCTTAACAGACGAATGGGAGGACAGCGAGGTTTGGCGCAGGTTGAAAGCCGTTCAGAATGATCACGTTTATCCGATTAACGGGGAGCTTGCTCTCGGCTATGGGCCGATTGGCAATTCGTACGGCATACAGGCAATTCTTGAAGCTTTGGAATAAAACTCCTGCAGCAGTGAAATTATAGAGCGCCAATCACTTTGAAGCTCATATGCTTCATCTCTTTCTTGTTAAAAACGCAATCCTACTTTATACTATCTATATATGATAATGATTATCATTATCACGATAAATGGTGAAGAAAGGGTGATTTGCATTTATGTCAATTCTCACTGTCGACCGGGTAGCCGTTGGGTACTCCAACACCATCATCATAAATGAGTTAAGTGTAACCATTCCCGACAAGAAAATAACAACGATTATCGGTCCGAACGGGTGTGGGAAGTCAACATTGCTTAAAGCGCTTGCCCGGATCTTGAAGACACAAAAAGGGGCTGTATTTTTAGATGGACGTGCAATCCATCAACTGCCGACAAAAGAAATTGCTAAGAAGATGGCCATTTTGCCGCAAAGCTCTGAAGCGCCTCCAGGGCTTACGGTTTTTGAATTGGTTTCATACGGAAGATATCCTCATCAACGAGGCTTTGGCACGTTGAAACAAGAAGATTTAAAGCATATCCATTGGGCAATCGAAGTGACAGGGTTAAGTGAATTAAGGGATCGTCCTGTAGAAGCATTATCCGGTGGGCAAAGGCAGCGCGTATGGATTGCAATGGCACTTGCGCAAGATACTGAAATTCTTGTGTTAGACGAACCGACAACATATTTGGATTTGGCACATCAGCTGGACATTCTCATCATGCTCAAAAGGTTAAATGAGGAAGAAGGAAAAACGATTGTCATGGTTCTTCACGATTTAAATCATGCCTCGCGCTTTTCGCAGTATATGATTGCAATGAAAGACGGTAAGATTATGACAGAAGGATCGCCTGAAGAAGTCATGACGCACGATCATTTAGAAACGGTTTTTGACATTCAAGCGATTTTAACGGCGTGTCCATTTAGCCAGAATCCTATTTGTCTATCTTATCAATTGAATAAAGAAGCGGAATACTTATTGCAAACCAACTGAACATTCGTAAGGAGAAAGTGGATGCCAGCTTCAGTAAAAGAGTCAGTAGCTATGAAGAAAGTGTATAAGGGATCACGCCCAATCATGGCAACCTTTGTATTAATTGGCGGGATGATTGGGCTTTTATTTGCAATCGGTCTATCGGTATCGTTTGGCGCGGCAGATATTGACTTTGCAACGGTTTGGTCTGCTGTTTTTCAATACAGCCCTGAATTGACCTCTCACCAAATTATTCAAGAAATAAGATTGCCAAGGGTTCTAGGCGCGGCTTTGGTTGGTGCTTGCTTTGCTGTTTCGGGAACGATTATGCAAGGGATGACGCGGAATCCATTGGCTGATTCAGGTCTGTTGGGATTGAATGCAGGGGCAGCTTTCATGCTTGCTGTTTGCTTTGCGTTTTTTCCAAATTTACCGTATATGTACATTATTCACTTTGCATTTTTGGGTGCGGCATTGGGCGCGGGTCTTGTGTATGGGGTAGGTTCATTGGCCAAGGGCGGGCTAACTCCGATGCGGCTTGTATTGGCGGGAGCGGCAGTCAGTGCGTTGCTTACTGCCCTGAGTGAAGGGATTGCGATTTATTATCGCATTGGCCAAGATTTAGCGTTTTGGTATGCAGGCGGTGTTTCAGGGACGAAATGGGAACATCTTCAAATTATGACACCGTGGATCGTGGCTGCAATTATCGGTGCGATCATGCTTTCTAAGTCGATTACATTACTTAGCCTTGGAGATGAAGTGGCGATTGGTCTTGGGCAACGCACAGGAACGATAAAATTTTTCGGAGCCATTGTTGTATTAGTGTTAGCCGGAGCGGCAGTTTCGGTAGTGGGGGCCGTCGGATTTGTCGGACTGATCGTTCCCCATCTTACCCGCTTTCTTGTCGGAAATGATTATCGCTGGATTGTTCCGTGTTCTGCCATCTTAGGCAGTTTATTAGTTGTGCTTGCAGATTTTGCCGCGAGAATGGTGAACCCGCCTTATGAAACACCGATTGGCGCCTTAATTGCGTTAATTGGTGTACCATTCTTCCTTTACTTGGCACGTAAAGGAGGAAAGGAAATATGATTGAAAAAAAATATGTTTCTGCATACCAACAGAAGAGACACCGTAAAAATACGCTTCTTATTTCCACGCTTATTCTCCTTATTCTAGCGATGATGATAATAAGCATGAACACCGGCTTTATACGACTGACTCCTTGGGAAACGATTCGAACATTGTTTGGAATGGGAACAGAAAAGCAAAATTTAATTTTGTTTGAATTCCGACTGCCGAGAATTGTGATCGCCGTTTTAGTGGGCATGGCATTGGCCGTATCAGGAGGTATCTTACAAGGTGTTTCACGGAATGCGCTGGCTGATCCTGGAATTTTAGGTATTAATGCGGGCGCTGGTTTAGCTGTAATGTTGTTTATTTCCTTCTTTCCGTCCACAAAGGCAACTCCGGTCTTTTTTTTGCCGCTTTTAGCGTTTATAGGAGCCGGACTAACCGCAGCTCTCATCTATATCCTGTCATATAAACGTGGAGAAGGCATTTCGCCTATACGCCTATTGTTAACAGGTGTTGCGGTAGCAGCCGGTATTAGTGCGGCGATGATCGTTTTGACATTGAGATTATCGCCTGAAGACTACCAATTCGTTGCTGTTTGGCTGGCGGGCAGCATTTGGGGATCGAACTGGAAATTTGTCATCGCATTATTGCCATGGGTTCTTCTTCTATTACCATTCGCCTATGTGAAGGCACGTGTTTTAAATACACTTCATTTAGGAGAGATACCAGCTACGGGCCTTGGACTAGCTATCCAGAGGGAACGATTGATTTTACTCGCGGTTGCGGTTGGCTTGGCGGGCGCAAGTGTGTCCGTTAGCGGCGGAATTGGCTTTGTCGGTTTAATCGCCCCACATTTAGCTCGTCAATTAGTTGGTGCGAAACATCAGTACCTTATCCCAACCGCCGCTTTGATCGGCGCTCTTCTGATAATTACTGCCGACACGATCGGCAGATGGATAATCGAACCGTCTGAAATCCCGGCGGGGATTGTTGTTGCTGTCATTGGAGCACCGTATTTTTTATATTTGCTTGCAAAATCCAAAGCATAGAACAAGAGGGTAATGTTGTATCAAAAAGGCGTTGTTTGGTTGCTTCAAAATAGACGATACAATTACGTGTAAAGAGACACTCATTTTGTTTTTGTTATATGAAGGGTGTAGCTGGCAAGGTTCGTATCCGTGGTTTGACGCCCCTTCGAAAATGAAGGGAAGGAGGCTCTCATGATTCACTTTTGCAGAAAGAAGGCTTTTATTCCCCAGCCAATACAAAAAGCTTTCGCATAAAGCGAAAAAAGGATATCGCACTTTTCTTTTTTTAAAGAAAAGTGCGATATCCTTTTTTACTTTTTGAACAATTTGTTACTACTAATGATTGTTACTAATATCTTCAAAGTTTGAAGAAGATTTTGTGACATAACTCCTATCTTATTGTTTTTAATCTATTAGGATAATAAAATAATTTGTAAATTGAACACAGATTCCAATGGTTGCATGTTTCTGCCAGTTTTTTAGATCAAAGGAAAGGGGTTCCCTCAATGAAAATAAAGTGGGCTTTTTTATGTTTGGCTCTCACTATTCTTCCAGTGTTAACGGGCTGTGAGTCATTAATGGTCTTGGATCCTAAAGGGCCTCAAGCTGAAACGCAAGCGAATGTCATTTGGATATCGATTGCCACGATGGCGATCATAGTGGTAGCTGTTTTTGTCCTTTTGGTTATTATGCTAGTAAAATATCGCGCTTCAAAACAGGCGGATGATTATGAACCGCCGCATATCGAAGGAAATCCGATTGTCGAGGCAATTTTTATCGGGATTCCAGTTATCATCATTGTGTTCCTTTCGGTTGTTACGGTAAAAACGACGTACCAAGTGGAAGCGACGCCAGAGCATCTTTCGAAAGAAGAACCTCTCGTTGTGTATGCTTCGTCTTCCAACTGGAAATGGCATTTTAGCTATCCGGAGGAAGGAATTGAAACGGTGAACTATTTATATATCCCGACAGATCGGCCGCTGGAATTTAAGCTGTACTCCTATGGGCCGATAACAAGCTTCTGGATTCCGCAGCTTGGCGGTCAAAAGTACGCGATGGCCGACATGGTCACAACGCTGCACTTAGCTGCTGATGACCCTGGTGAATACATGGGAAGAAACGCGAACTTCAGCGGAAAAGGCTTTGCTGAAAATACGTTCCAAGTGAAAGCAATGCCGGAAAGTGAGTTTGATGAATGGGTTGACGATGTGAAAAAGACGGCTGAACCATTGACGGAAGAGAAATTTGATGAGCTGCTGGAGCCTGGCCATCTTGGGCAACTAACGTTTTCTGGCACGCATCTTGAATTTCGCCCAGCGCCGGAAGGCGAATATAGCAGCCACCAGCATGGAGCGGATCGCGCTCATGAAACATCACATGGCGATCATACTGAACACAGTCATCATAAGTAATTTCGTTTGAATGCATGATATTTTTCCTGGAAGGAGTATAAAAGGATGAGTTATTTTGATAGATTTGCCATTCCGCATCCCAGCCCTGCCATTTATGCATCAATGGTAGCCATCGGCCTTACGGTGCTCGCGATTATCGTCGGCTTAACTTATTTTAAAAAATGGGGTTATTTATGGCGTGAATGGTTGACAACTGTCGATCATAAGCGAATTGGGATTATGTATTTGATTTCTGCACTATTAATGCTGTTCCGGGGCGGTGTTGATGCCCTTATGATGCGGGCACAAACAGCAGTACCCGAGAATGCTCTCTTAGATGCACAGCATTACAATGAAGTGTTTACAACCCACGGGGTCGTTATGATTATCTTTATGGCCATGCCATTTATTTATGCTTTGATGAACTTCGTTGTTCCGTTGCAAATCGGCGCCCGTGACGTTGCGTTTCCGCGTTTGAATGCGTTAAGTTTCTGGTTGTTCTTCATGGGTGCGATGCTGTTCAATATATCTTTCGTTATCGGCGGATCGCCTGATTCTGGCTGGACTTCTTACTTCCCGCTCGCCGGGAATGATTTTAGCCAATCGGTCGGAACGAATTATTATATGCTTTCGATTCAAATTGCCGGAATCGGTACATTAATATCAGGGATTAACTTTATTACGACAATCTTAAAAATGAGAGCGCCAGGCATGACGTTGATGAAGATGCCAATGTTCACTTGGACGGCTTTCATTACAAACGTTATTGTTGTTTTCGCGTTTCCTGTTTTGACAGTCGCGCTTCTTTTAGGAACAATGGACCGGCTGTTTGGGGCAAACTTCTTTACTTCGACAAATGGCGGCATGGATATGCTTTGGGCAAACCTTTTCTGGGTTTGGGGCCATCCGGAAGTGTACATTCTCATTTTGCCGGCGTTTGGAATTTACAGTGAGGTTATTTCGACATTTGCAAGAAGGAACCTCTACGGCTATAAATCTATGGTTGCATCCATCGTGATTATCTCGTTCTTCTCATTTTTAGTTTGGACACACCATTTCTTTACAATGGGGCAAGGTCCTTTGACAAACAGTATTTTCTCAATTACAACGATGGCGATTGCGATTCCGACCGGAATTAAAATCTTTAACTGGATTTTCACGATGTGGAAAGGGAAAATTGAATTTACGGTTCCGATGCTTTATGCGGTAGGTTTTATTCCAATCTTTACGGTTGGTGGGGTTACCGGGGTTATGCTTGGTATGGCAAGTGCCGACTATCAATACCATAACACAATGTTCCTAGTCGCCCACTTCCACTATACAATTATCCCTGGTGTTGTCTTTGCAATGATTGCAGGCCTTACGTATTGGTGGCCAAAAATGTTCGGCTTTATGCTCAATGAACGAATTGGGAAATGGGCGTTCTGGTTTATCGCAATCAGCTTTAACGTGACGTTTTTCCCGATGTTCTTTGCTGGGTTGGATGGACAGGCGCGCCGGATGTACACGTATTCTGAAGCATCTGGATTCGGCCCGCTTAACTTGATTTCTTTCATCGGAGCGCTTGGGCTCGCTGCTGGGTTTGCCTTGCTTGTATATAACATTTATTACAGTACGCGTTATGCATCAAGAAATATCAGCTCTGATCCATGGAATGCCCGTACGCTCGAATGGGCAACGCACAGCCCTGTGCCGGCCTATAATTTTGCGACGGTTCCTGAAGTTCATTCCATTGAAGCGTTTTGGGACCAGAAAAAGAAAGGGCAGGAGCTGTTCAAAGGCAAGATCGAAAAAATCCATATGCCAAATCATACTGGCGCCCCGTTTATCATGAGTTGTATTTTCTTTGTATGGGGATTCTCATTCGTCTTCAGTATGTGGATTCCAGCCATCATTACAACGATTGGGATCTTCGCTTGTATGGCCTACCGTTCATTTGAGAAAGATGATGGATATTATATTTCTGTAGAGGAAGTCGAGAACACAGAAAAGAAATTGCGAGGTGCAAGCTAATGAAAATCGATCATTCGCTGCCACTTGAATACAGTACCGATCAAAACCAGCTCAATATATTAGGTTTCTGGATTTTTCTCGGAGCGGAAATTATGCTCTTTGCAACGCTTTTCGCAACATATTTTACGCTTGAGCATCGGACAGGGAGCGGTCCTGCCGGTGCGGAGATTTTTGAAATTACGCCCGTGCTTATTGAAACATTTGTCCTTTTAACGAGCAGCTTTACGATTGGGCTCGGCGTCCATGCGATGCGGATTGGCCGGAAGAAAGCAATGATGGCTTTCTTCGCGGTCACACTGCTTCTCGGCCTTACATTCTTAGGGGTTGAAATCTATGAGTTCGTCCATTATGTCCATATTGGTGCGGGACTGCAAACGAGCGCATTCACTGCTTCCTTATTAACAACATTGGGAACACACGGCGCCCATGTTACACTTGGCCTATTCTGGGGATTGTTTATCATCCTGCAAGTGAAAAAACGTGGACTCACGCCGGGAACAGCCAATAAAGCGTTTATCTTTTCCCTTTATTGGCACTTCTTGGATGTCGTCTGGATCTTTATCTTCAGCTTCATCTATTTGAAAGGAATGATGATTGCATGAGTGAATTGTTTCCACGAAAACAGGTCATCGGCTTTGTCTTTTCATTAGTTCTCACAGCCGTTGCACTTGCCGTCTATTTCTTTGATTTGTCGTTCACAGCTGGGATGACTATCCTTTTAACGACAGCATTCGTGCAAGCCGCAGTCCAGCTCGTTGTCTTTATGCACGCCGGTGAAACGAAAGATAAAGGTTCAATTTATACGAACATCTATTACGCTGCTGCCATCGCTTTAGTTACGATTTTCGGCACGCTATTAATTTTAGTTTGGGATATGTGAGGGGAGTGTCTTGTGACGCTCCTTTATTTGTGGAAAATTTGATCCCTTTATCTGTGTTTTTGTCCATCTCTTCCGTTGCTGCAAAAAAGACGCCGATTAGAAAAATAAAGACGGCTCCCATCATGGTTCCTATTCCGACACCTATTATTGCACTGTAATCGCTTACAACAAAGAGCCCGTATAGAAAAATGGCAATTCCGATTGAAAGGATCGTATAGCCTGCAAATTTAGCAGCAAGCAACACTTTCTCTGTCGATTCCATTTCGTTCCCCCCCTTCATAATTCCTTCCTAAATCACAGATCATATTCTCTCTCTATTATTCAACTTGTTCACAAAATTGTCAAATGTAATTTTCTGAACCTTTTACTGCTTTCCTGCAGAATAAAATAAGCCCTCTCTTAGAGAAAGGGCTTATTTTCGCAGTCCCAAGCTGGCTATTTCACTCGTTCTATCTGATGGCAGATGCCGCCTCTGGTTCGGTTACACCCAATACATCGAGCAGGAAAACAAACACTGGAATTCCAACGATCAATCCCCAGACGCCAAAGAAATTTTGAGAAAGGATCAATACGATGAACGTATAAAAGACAGGCAAATCGGTTTTGGAAGACATAAGCTTTGGGTTCAAAATATAAGCTTCGATTGCATGGATAATCATAACCGCAATAATTAAGTAAATGACTTTCAAAAATCCTCCAATTGTAAAAGCGATAAGCGTTAAAGGAATAAGGGAAATGATAACGCCTGCGACAGGGATAAGCCCTAAAAAGAAAATCATAATGGACAATCCGAAGATTTGCGGAAATCCAAGAATCACTAGTACAATCACCGATAAACACGTATTAATGATTGCAATCATAAATTGAGCTTCAATAACTTTCCCAAATGTACGCGAGAATTTTTTGCCAAAGAATTCGATTTCATGATAGAATGGGGCAATTTTGCTATGTTTAAATTTTTCCGTGAATTCGAGCAAGCGCGGTTTTTCAAGAAGGAAAAATAGGCTTAATAATAAAGCTATCAACACTTGGACACTTGTTTTACTAATATCTGTAAAAGATTTCATAAGAAATGACAAACCATTTTCGATATAGGATGTAATGTGATTGTCAGCGATAAAAGATTCAATAAATTGAACAATAGGGTTGTCATGCGACTGTGCAGAGAAGTTTGTAATTTGCCTGATCAGTTGGCTGATTTCCATTGTAATCAGCGGTAAATATTTCACAATTCCAACTGTTAACAGGCTAATAATTGATGTATATAGCAATAATACAAGTAGGGTACGATTTAAACTTATATGTCTAATTGTAAACTCAACAAGCCGGTTCATTAAAAATGAAAAAATGAAGGTCAGCAGAATGAGATTCATCATACTTCTCACACTGAAAAGAATCAAGACGATTAATCCAAAAATCAATGCCCGTTTTACACTTTTTTTTCGAAAAAAATTTACTATGGCTTCCAAAGTCAAGGGCTCCTTATATGAAGAGGTCTATATATAGTATCCCCTTGATAAAAGAAAATTTCAAGCGCGGTATGTGACGAAATTTACGATAATATGAACTGAATTGTAAAGATTATGTAAATGTTCGCATCAACCAGTATACTATTTCGACAAATTACGATATTATAGTAGGGCTTGAATTAAATGTATGAGGTGGGAATAGATAATGTTTTTCCAAAAAGAAGATCAGTTTTCCATTCATTTAAGCAATATCTGTTCAAATTTAATGGAAGGCACTAACTTTTTTACGGATTACAAATTAAAAAATCTTGATGATTTAAAGATTTTTTCCAAAAAAATGAAGGAATATGAAACAAAAGGAGATACATTAGTTCATACAGTGATTCAGGATTTAAACAATGCTTTCATCACGCCAATTGAACGCGAGGACATTTTATCTTTGGCTATGAATATGGATGACGTGTTGGACGGGTTAGAACATACTGCTGCGTTATTTGACATGTATTCCGTCACAACCGTTGACGACTATATGATTCAGTTTGTTGATGCCATCCGCCAATGCGTCATTGAAATTGAGAAAGCCATTGCATTGCTATCGAAAAAGAAATTAATTCAAATTAGAGAACATGCCATAAAAATTAAAGACCATGAATCAAAATGTGATGATGTGCTTAGGGTATCCATTAAGCACTTGTTCCAGGTTGAAAAAGATCCGATCCGCATTATTCAATATAAAGAAATTTACGAAGAACTAGAGGAAGTGGCCGATTGCTGTCAGAATGTGGCAAACACATTTGAAGCGATTATCATGAAAAACGCTTAAGGAGCATATTGAATAATGGATTCATTACTACTCATAACCGTGTTAATCGTCGTTTTTGCTATCGCTTTTGACTTTATTAATGGATTTCACGATACAGCGAATGCCATTGCAACATCAGTCTCAACGAAGGCACTAAAACCAAGACATGCTATTATACTTGCTTCGGTCATGAATTTTGTCGGGGCAATGACGTTTACAGGGGTTGCGAAAACGATAACGAAAGACATCGTTGACCCGTTCACGCTTGAAAATGGGACAACCGTTATTCTTGCTGCATTAATTGCGGCCATTTCATGGAACTTAATTACATGGTATTACGGAATTCCGAGCAGTTCTTCGCATGCGCTTATCGGATCGATTGCAGGTGCTGCTATTGCCGCTGCAGGATTCCATGCCCTGCACTACGGTGGGTTTATAAAAATTATTGAAGCGCTGATCCTTTCGCCACTTCTCGCCTTTGTCATCGGATATATTGTGTACAGCATTTTCAAAATTATATTCAAAAATAACAATTTGCCGAAGACAAACAGAAGGTTTAGAACTATACAAATTATGACAGCTGCTTTGCAAGCTTATTCCCATGGCACGAACGATGCTCAAAAAACAATGGGGATTATAACGATGGCCTTAATTGTAAACAATTATCAAACGTCCAGCGATGTCCAAACTTGGGTACAATTTATTTGTGCTCTGGCGATGGCTCTGGGTACCGCGATGGGCGGGTGGAAAATCATTAAAACAGTCGGCGGAAAAATCATGAAAATTCGCCCTATAAATGGGGTTGCTGCCGATTTGACTGGTGCTGCGGTCATTTTTGGTGCGACTTTTATCCATTTGCCTGTAAGTACGACTCACGTCATTTCCTCCTCTATCCTTGGGGTAGGAGCGTCACACCGGCTAAGAGGCGTCAAATGGGGCACAGCTAGAACAATGCTCATTACATGGGTCATTACATTGCCGATTTCCGCTACGCTTGCTGCCATTTGCTATTTTATTCTTAATGTTTTTCTTTAATTAAAAAATAACTCTTCCTTGTTATGAAGGAAGATATTTTTAAGTTATATATCTTGACATCAAGACATTTGTTACCTATAGTAAGTTTATTACTTAAATTATTAATATAAAGGAGAGGTTCAACAAATGGCAATTTGGAATATTGATGCCGCCCATACAAATGTCGGATTTTCTGTAAAGCATATGATGGTTTCTAAAGTCCGGGGAAATTTCACGAATTTTGAAGGGACAATCGAAGGAGATCCTGAAGATTTAACTTCGGCAAAGGTTCAATTTAAAATTAAAGTGGAATCCATCAACACTTCAAATGAAGATCGCGATAATCACCTTCGTTCAGCCGACTTTTTTGATGCAGAAACGTATCCCGATATCACTTTCACTTCTACAATTATTGAAAAAAAGGATGATAATGAATATGATGTGACCGGTGACTTGACGATAAAAGGAGTCACAAAGCCTGTCACGCTTGAGGCGGAATTCGAGGGAAAAGGAGTCAATCCTTGGGGGCAGGAAGTTGCCGGTTTCACGGTTGAAGGGAAGTTGAGCCGTAAAGAATTTGGCCTAACATGGAACCAAGCACTGGAAACAGGCGGTGTCCTTGTCGGAGATGAAATTAAACTTATCATTGAACTTGAGGCAAATCCTGCACAATAACAGCAAATAAGGTCGAAGCGGCTAACGATAAAGCGGGAGACTTCCATCAGTGGGGTTTTACGGACGGTTGCTGGCATGATAAAGCCCTTTTCCGAATGCGGAAAAGGGCTGCTTTCGTTAACTCCTCCCAAGATTAACGATATCTGTAAAAACACCATTCACGCCCCACTCTTTAAGTCGGTCAAAGTCATCGCGATCATTGACTGTATACGTATGGATGAACAGGTTTTTAGCTTTTATTTTTTTAATTAAATGTTTGTTTAACTCGTTATAGTTTATGCCGATTCCAACTGAATAGCTTTTCATCTCTTCCAATTTTTCATCGGAAAGTGTCGAAACTTCGTCAGGATGAACGAGCTGCACTAATGGCAAGTTTGGATGCGTTTCATGGATTTTTAACAAGCTCTGTTTGCTGAAGGATTGAATCACGACATTTCCTCTTGATCCGATGAGGTTATATTTATTAAGTAAATGCAATAACTTGTCTTCCATGCCGCTGTTATCTTGCGCTTTCGTCTCGATATAATAATTGACGCGATTTCCAAACCGCTGGAAGATTTCCTCTAACGTGGGCACTTTCGCTCCAACATAACTGTCGCTCGCTTCTTTTGGGTATTTCTTGTTAAACCAGCTCCCGGCATCAAGCTCTTTCAGTTCATCCAGTGTGTAGGAACTGACAAGCCCTTTCCCATTTGTCGTTCGATCCACTTTATCGTCATGCATTGCAACGAGAACGCCATCACGCGTCATTTGCAGGTCAATCTCGATGAAATCGGCGGCTAATGTTTCCGCTAATTGATAAGCTTCCATCGTATGCTCAGGTGCATGGAAGCTGGCACCCCGGTGGGCGATCAAAATGAAGTGATCGAGACTAAAAGAAGGGTTGGCTTGTCCAGGAATGAGCAGCCCGAAAGAACCCATTACAGTAAATAAAAGTAAGATTCGTTTTTTTAACACAATCACTCACCATGCGAAAATTTGTCATACATTTAGCAGTTTCATTTGCTGTTTTAGCGCATTTTCCTTATATTGCTCTTTTTCTTCTTTTGACATTTTTTTGAACATTTTCAGAAACTCTTCATATTTCGGAATTACTTCTTCAACGGTTCCAAAGTCTTTCACCATGCCGTATTCCAGCCATAAAATTTTTTCGCAGAACTGTTTCATCTGCCCGATGGAGTGGCTGACGAAAATCATCGTTTTCTTTTTTTGTTTAAATTCTCTCATTTTATCTAGGCTTTTCTCCCCGAACGCTTTGTCTCCAACCGATAACGCCTCATCAATAATAAGAATATCCGGATCAATGTTGACAGAAATGGCAAAGCCCAGTCGTGATCTCATCCCGCTGGAATACGATTTTACCGGTTGATCTATAAACTTCCCTAATTCCGAGAATTCAATGATCTCCGGTTCTAATTTTTTGATTTCTTCTTTGCTGAAGCCAAGCATGAGGCATTTTAACTCGATATTGTCCCTGCCGGTTAAATCACTTTTCAAACCAGAAGCAACGGCAATCAAAGCGGCTTCTCCATTCACTTCAATCGATCCTGACGTCTCCGGCACAATTCCCGCAATAATATTTGCCAAGGTCGATTTTCCGGAACCGTTAATACCGATAAAACCAAGCGAGTCGCCTTTTTCAACCTCAAAGCTCACGTCAGCTAACGCATAAAAGTCTTCTCCATAGCTTTTCGGCAAAATCAAATCCAAAATCCGCTCTTTATTTCCATTGTAGAGCTTATATTTTTTTGTCACATGTTTAGCGATAATCGCTTTTTCCATAGTATCACCATTTATAAATAATCAATGAAATGTCTTCTGAACTTCACATGAAGCATTGAACCAAATAAAAATAATACAATCACAACTGCCCAAAAATACAAGGAATACTTCCAATGCTCAATAAAATACCATCCTGTGCCGAACAGCGCTGTCCGGTATCCTTCAATTAAATAGTACAACGGGTTGAGCTTCAAAATGGTTGCAATCGGTTCATCCAAAATGGTCATTTGCCAAAGGACAGGCGATAAATAGAGCAGCATCCTGAGTGTCGCATTTAAAAACATGTGAACGTCCCGAATAATCGTTGAGAGCGTCGATGTAATTAGTGAAACCGCAAGCACTAAACAAAACGTTCCAAATATAAAATAAAGAATTTGCACAAAATAGATGCTGACATAATATCCGCCAAATTGGAAGATAAGAAACGTGATCCCAAGCATAATCAGGTGAATATAAAATTGGGAAAAAATGACGATATTTGGAATCACACTCATCGGAAAATTCATTTTTGACAACATCCGAAGCCTCGTGTAGATCGATTTCGACCCTTGGATTGTCGCTTGGTAGAAGAACGTCCACAAAATAAAGCCGCCCAAAAGCCAAAATATAAAGGGAACGCTGTATCCCGGCACCACTTCAATATCCGCCCGCTGGCGAATGCTTCCAAAAACAAACCAATAAATAAGAATTTGGATGACGGGGTTAATGACCTCCCACGCCATCCCTAAGTAATTGCTTTTATTTTTACTCTTCAATTCATAGACAGAAAGCCTACGGATTAAATAGAAGTTCTCGAATTGCTCTTTAATAACTGTAATCGCAGATTTCATAAGTATGTCCTTTCAGAACGATCTTAAAACTAATTTTCCTTATGATTGTACGCCATTAAAATTATACAAGTAGCCCGAATAAAAGACAAATATAAAAAAGACTCAAACCCAGGTTAGGTGTAAGTCTTTTACAATATCGTGACTATTTAAATACCTCGTCCACAACCCGCTCACTTGCCTTTCCATCCTCTAAATAGCAAAATTTTTGATAAAACTCCTCAATCTTTTCAGAAGGGGTAAAACCATTTTCATCAATATTTTTAATTTCTGCAAGAAGCTCATCTGTTGTTTTTACTAACGGACCGGGTGCGTTATTTTCAAAGTCGAAATAAAAGCCCCGAAGGTTATCACGGTAGTCTTCAATATCATAGACAAAGAAAAACATCGGCCGCTTCAAATTCGCATAGTCGAAAAAGACAGAGGAGTAGTCGGTAATGAGCAGATCCGAGATAAGATAAAGCTCCCGGATGTCTTCATGCTTTGACAAATCATAGACAAAATCTTCATAGCCGGAAAGATTTAAATTTTCTGCGACAAGGTAGTGAAGCCTTAAAAGGATAACATATTCGTCGCCTAATTCTTTCTTCATTTTGTCAAAATCCAGTTGCAGATCGAATTTATATTTCCCTTTTTCATAAAACTGATTGTCCCGCCACGTTGGGGCGTATAAAATCATTTTTTTATCTAACGGAAGGTGGCATTTTTCTTTGATTTCCTGTATCGTTTCAGGATTGTTTTGATTGATAAGAAAGTCATTTCTCGGATATCCTGCTTCGATCACCGTTTTTTCAAAGCCGAACGCGCGTCTGAAGATCTCAGTCGAATACGCATTAGGGGAAATGAGGTAGTCCCATTTGCTTGATTCTTTCAGGAAGTTTTCTTTGTATTTATCCGTGTTCGTGCCGGGCATGTGGACTTCTTCAATATCAACGCCGAGTTTCTTAAGCGGTGTGCCGTGCCAAGTCTGTAAATAGACGGTTCCATTTGGCTTTGGCAGCCATAAAGGGAGCCGGGCATTCGTTACCCAAACGCGTGCTCTTGCCATGAGCAGCAGCCATTTTAAAGAAAAGCGGCGGACAGGTGTGACATCGAAGTTTGCGAAGAACTTCATCTGGCTTCGATCGACACTCCAATACATTTCGTAATTTAAATTGCTTTTCTTCATTTGTTCGTAGATGGCTCTTGGGCTGCAGCTGAACTGTTTTCCGTGAAAGCTTTCGAACATGACGACATTTTTTTTAGGCAGCTTTCCCAAGATGATAAAAGTATTTCGATAGATTTCTTGGACAAGGTTGCTTCGCCGAAATTGGATCCATTTTGATCTCGCCCCGTTTATTACTTCTTTTTTAAAAAGATAGTTGGAAACTTGAAACGACAAATAGCTGGACTTTTTTGTCGGAAATGCATGAAGCAGGGCTTTTCCGGCTTTGCTGCGCATCACTTTCTTTTTATGTTTACGCTTCTCTTGTATCCACCTCATACGAGGGCTTTGTATTGTCTTTATGACACCATTGTTTTCGTAAGTCATTTCAAAATAGAATTTATAGGAAGTTTTTAACGTATAATCTATATCTTTCCCGATTTTAAAAACTCCTTCAAATTCTGTATGTTTCATCCTCTCGTTATGTCTTTCTATTTGGGTGAGCGGGATTTTCACGATCTCATCGTTCCGTGAATTTGTCACGATAAGATTCGATGAAAGTAACTTGATCGCTTTGTTGCCAAGCATCGGAGGATAATAAAAATAGCCCTCAAAAGCAAAACCGTCCTCAACCATGGCAATCCGCTTAAAATTGGCAAATAACCGATAATCACATACGACAAATGACAAGTTGGATTTGATCGTTGTGTAAGGGTAAAACAGCTTTTTTTCTTCAGGGAGCAGTACCGTTAATAAGGAATAATCATCGTGCCGGCTTTTCACTCTTGTTTTCCGCTCGTTGTCTACCAGGTACAAATCCCAAATCTCCTCCCCAAACTCTGAATCAAGACAGGAAGGGGGAGGGACGAGCAATTCACAAATCAAAAAATCTCTTTTTTTCATTTTGATGGAGGACTGTAATTTGACTTCTTGTTTTCCTTTTCGTTGTTTCAAAAGAAAGTAGAAGTCCTCGGCATGAGTTAGTAGAGATTTTTTTAAAGGTAAGTCAATATGAAAAATTTTATCATTTCTTTCTAGCTTTGTCATTTCAATGTTTTTTCGCTTCTTTATCGACATTGGACAAAATTGCCCCTCTCTGTAACCGTTACTAGAAATTTATTTCCAAAACAGCAAGTAAATATAAATCATTCTTATTGAATTCGTTTAATAAATTAAAATATGGAAAAAATGTATAAAGCGAGACTTCCATTAGTGGGGGTCTTCCGGACGTTGTACCCGGATAAAAAATAGAAATACAATAAAGTTAAATGGAGGATGACATATGAGCTTTTTCATCCGGCTTTTTTCGCCAACTGCCAAAAAAATTAATGTTCTCTTTGATTCGGCTGAATACAACGAGGAAGGTTACTACATTTACTCTCCAAGCAAAAAAGAGAATTATAAAGTGACCGTCATTATGCCTGTGTACAATGCTGAAAAAACACTCAGAAAAGCCATTGAATCTGTCATTAACCAGTCGATTGGCTTTGAAAATGTGGAATTTATCATCATTGATGACAAATCGAGCGACGGTTCCCGATCGATCATTTTGGAATATGCGAAGACTTATCCAAACATTGTTCCCATTTTCTTCAAGAAAAATAACGGTTCGCCAGCCATTCCCAGAAACATAGGAATGAAGCTGGCGAAGGGAGAATATATCAAATTTATCGATTCCGATGATTGGCTCGCCCCAAACGGCATAGAAACGCTTTACAATCTCTTAGTTAAAACAGGCGATCATTACGCAATCGGAAGGACAATTAAAGCGGAGGACGGCAAATATGCCATTACGGGGGAATACAATAGCTGCGAGAACCGTGATTCCATCCATCCTTGTTCGATTCCCCATGTTTTTCAGCATTTGGGGCCGACGGCAAGAATGATGAGGACGCAATTTCTGAGAGAATACAACTGCAAATTTCCCAACATGAAATATGCGGAGGATAAACAGTTTTTCATTGATGTTTTGACAAACTGCCCAACCATCTCGACTTCAAAAGAAGTTATTTACTATGTGAACCGGAATCAGGAAAATAAAAGCTTGGTTTCAAGAACGTCCATTTTCGAAAAAACGGACACAAACATCGCTGTGATTAAACATGTCATAAAGAAGAACCTGCCGGAAAATGTAGAGCGAATGGTTTTAAATCGATTATATGAATTTGACTGCATCACGAGATTGTTTAACAGACACCATTTTCTACGATCAATTCGAAAGGATAGGTATTTTAAGAAGTTTGCAGAGGTATTAGATACGACGAAGGGCTTAAGGTACGACTTTACAGAAAACTTTTTCGAGCCGTGGCACAAAGTGCTCGTGCAGCTGTTTAAAGAGGAGCGGTTTGAGGACATTGTGACTCTCATTCAATGGAGCTTGAAAGAGAAGATAAAGGAAACGGTAGTAAAAGACGGACTGCCTTATTACAAGCTTCCATTTGAAGAACCTTACCAACTGGCAAGGATGGATTTGCTTGCAGTTTATCATTCCTCAATCAAAGAAAGCGATCAAATGAAACTTTACATTACGATTTATGGCGACCTTGGGCATACAATAGACTCGCTTGTCATTCGTGAACGCCATAACCAATTGAACGAAATCGAATTTCCAATTAAGCACGTAAGCGAACATTTATATGAAGTGGCATTGCCTTATGGCCAGTTGACGAATTTAACATCTTCAAGTTACCAAGTCTACGTAAAGTACGATCAATACAGAAAGCTATTAATCAAAATGAACACGAGGAATATTATTTCGCATGGTAAAAGGGAACTCGATTTTTATACCACAATAGGGGATAATTATGGGTTGAATATAAAATAAGGGTGTCTCAAACGTTCTTTTGGGACACCCTTCATCGGTTATATCAATGATTTGGTTGTTGAAAAACTTCTTTCACGACACGCTCACTTGCCCGTCCATCTTCCAAATAGCAAAACTTTTTATAAAATGCTTCGATTGTCTCTGATGGAGTAAATCCATTTCTATCGATGTTTTTGATCTCATTGATAAGCTCTTCTGTCGTTTTCACTAATGGGCCGGGCGCTTGTTTTTCGAAATCAAAATAAAATCCTCGCAAGTTATCTCGATAATCTTCTATATCATAAACGAAGAAAAACATCGGGCGCTTTAAATTGGCGTAATCAAAAAAGACAGATGAGTAATCGGTAATTAACATATCAGCAATAAGATACAACTCCCGAATATCCTCATGGTGTGAAAGATCAAAGACAAAGTTTTCATATCCTGTCAAGTCAAGGTTTTCCGCAACAAGATAATGAAGCCTTAGGACAATGATATATTCTTCACCTAGTTCTTCTTTTAATTTTTCCAAATCAAGCTGTAAATCAAATTTATATTTTCCCTTCTTATAAAACTGATTATCTCGCCAAGTTGGCGCATATAAGATTACTTTTTTATCTGTCGGAAGATGACAAGCTTCCTTTAATTGTACGATTGTTTTTTTATCGTTATGATTAATTAAAAAGTCATTCCTAGGATAACCTGATTCAATCATTGTTTTCTCAAAACAAAATGCCCGTCTAAAAATTTCCGAAGAGTAGGCATTCGGAGACACCAAATAATCCCATTTACTTGCTTCTTTTAAAAAGTTGTTTTTATACCTTTCTGTATTTGTGCCAGGCATATGAACTTCATCCATGTCAGCTGCCAATCGTTTGAGAGGCGTGCCGTGCCATGTTTGAAGATAGATCGTGTCCTTCGGTTTTGGAAGCCATAAAGGAAGCCTGCTATTCGAAACCAAATATTTCGCTCTGCTCATTAAAATTAGCCATTTAAGTGAAAAGCGACGGGCATATTTCACATCAATGTTTTTAAAATAGTTTACATGTCTCCGATCTGCACTCCAATACATCTCATAATCTAGTTGATGCTCCTTCAAATATTCATAGATTGCCCTTGGACTGTCACTAAATTGCTTTCCAAGAAAACTTTCAAATACGATCAAATTGTTCTTTGCCGGAAGCTTTCCGAAAACTTGAAACAAATGTTTGTAAACGTTCCGGGCTAATTTCCCCCTTCTAAATTTTACCCAGCTTGTTTTTAAGTTCTCGACAAATTCTTTTTTAAATTCATAATCGGACACTTGTAATGATAGGAATTTGGACTTTTTTGTAGGTTTCACTTTGACTTTTATTTTTCCGCTTTTTGTACGTATAATTCTTCTTTTGGATTCAGATTTATCTTGGATCCAACGCATTCTGCTGCTGCGGATAGTCTTGGTAACTCCATTTTCCTCATATGTTAATTCCAAATAGAATTTATAATATTTTTTTTGTTCATATGTTCCATTTATATCTATTTTAAGTACACCTTTAAAACCAGATTGCTTTAACAATTCGTTTCCTTTATATTTTTGATAAAGATCGAGTCTTTCCACTTTTTCAACCGGCAGTTCTATTAGACTATCATCTAAATTGTTCGTTATGACAACTTTCGTATTTAAAATTTGATAGCCGTCTTCATGAAACATTGGAGGGTAATTAAAATGACCTGTAAAAGTCACCTCTTCACCGCTAATATTGACTTCTTCAAAATTAGCGAATAAGCTGTAGTCATTACAGTTAAATGACAATTTTTCGTTTTTTGTCGAGAAAGGATAAAACATTTTTCTTTCGTTAGGAAGGACAATGGATAAAAAACGCAGATAGAGATTGCTGGTTTTTATCCTTGCCCTTTTGGTTACGTCATTTCCGTTTCGTATTACATACGCATCCCAAATTTTTTTCCTTCCAGAAATAAGCTCTTTATGCTCAGAAAGGGGAAGGGTTATAAGAAAAATAAAAAACTCACCTTTATTCTCTTTCATTGAGGATGATAACCTTATTTCATTCTCAGAATCTCGATGTTTTAGGGTAAAATAATATTCATCAAATTCCTCTAAATAGGTTTTTTTTATGGATAATTCGATATAATAGATATCATCTCGTAATAATAGATCAGTTACTTCATTATTCCTTAAATGGTCCGTATTCATGGTTGAGTATGGAACTCCTCTCATAAAGAAAACTAAAGCCAACATTAATATAATAAAGAGGCTCCCCTAGTAATGTATGCAGGACATAGTTTACGATGTTTAAAAGTTAGCACAATAGGGGATCATTTACAATTGAATTAAATAGTAGATGAACTATCTCAATATTAATAGTACTATTTACAAATAGGTAGATTTCCTAATTTAAGAACTATTGTTACATAGAATATTTAAAAGGTGGTCAAATATGGGCTCAATAATGAACCGCATTTATTCAGCTTTTTTAAGTGATAAAAAGTTTTTGGAAAAGATTTCATATAATAATGAAGGTTACTATGTGCATTCTCCAAGAATAGATAAACAATATCAAGTTACAGTTATAATGCCTGTTTATAATGCTGAAAAGACATTAAAAAAGACGATTGATTCCGTCATCAATCAAACCATTGGTTTTAAAAATATAGAATTGCTCATTGTAGACGATAAATCTAACGATAGTTCCCGTGCTATTATATTAGAATACGCTAAAAAACATTCCAATATCGTGCCCGTTTTTTTAAAAGAAAATACTGGCTCGCCTGCAAAGCCAAGAAACCTAGGAATGGATTTAGCTACAGGAAAGTACTTAATGTTTATCGATGCGGATGACTGGTTAGATAACAACGGGATTAAAATACTTCATGACACCCTTGAAAGAACAGGGGATAACTATGCAATTGGAAGGACAATACAAGTAACGGATAAAAAAATGGAGATTACCGGGGAATACAATAGCTGTGAAACTCGAGATTCAATCGTCCCTTATACTATTCCTCATCTCTTTCAACATTTAGGGCCTACAGCGAGAATGATGAGAACAACATTTCTCAAAGAGCATCATTTCAGATTTCCGAATATGAAGTTCGCTGAGGATAAGCAATTTTTTATTGATGTATTAACCAATTGCCCGACCATATCCACAACAAAAGAAGTAGTTTATTATGTAAACCGTTATAAAGAGAATAAAAGCTTAGTTTCTACTACAACAATATTCGAAAAAACGGACACAAATATTGCTGTAATTAAATATGTGATTCAGAAGAAGCTCCCTGAAAAAATAGAAAGAATGATCCTAAACAGATTATACGAATTCGATTGCATTACGAGGTTATTTAATCGAGAACATTTTTTAAAGTCTAAACAAAAGGAGAAATACTATGAAAAGTTTAGGGAAGTATTAAGCACGACAAAAGAATTGCGGTATGACTTCACCGAAAACTTTTTTGAGCCATGGCACAAGGTGTTAGTGAATTTATTTAGGGAAGAAAGATACGATGATATTGTTACGTTAATACAATGGAGTTTAAGAGATACAACGAAAGAAACGGTTATTAAAGACGGCTTGCCATATTACCGGCTTCCTTTTGATGGCAAATATCAATTTACGAGAATAACCAATTTGGCATACCATGAAGGTTTATTTAGGGAAGAGAATGAATTATTGTTACATTTCAAAGTATACGGTGACCATCTAAGCGAATTACATTCTTTTGTGATACGCCAAAGGCATAATGAATTAAATCAAATCGAGTTGCCGATTCAACATGTGAAAGATAATTTATATGAGGTGAGACTTCCTTATCATCAATTGTCTGAGCTTTCTTCAAATAGTTACGCCATGTTTATAAAGTACTGCAACTATAGAAAATTATATATAAAAATGAATACAAGAATGATCTTAAACGATGGAAGAAAGAAAATGGATTTTTATACTACAATTGGCGACAATTTTGGCTTAAGTATCAAATGATTGTTTAAAAATGAATATTTACGAGTAGCGTGCGAGGTTGAAAATAAAAAGAGGATCCCAATTGATGAAAGGGATCCTCTTTTAGATGTTATTTGAAGTAATCAATGATACCGAGTAGAATGCCTTCGGCAATTCGCTGGCGGAAGCTGGACTTTTTAAGGTTTGCAGCATCGGCTGGATGGTCGAGAAAACCAGTTTCTATTAAAGCGCTCGGAATTTTCGTTTCACGAATGACGTGGAAATTTCCTTCAGCGACTCTTCGGTAGTAGCTGTTTGTTTTTTCAACGACACGATTTTGCAAGTTGTGTGCAAGCCTTATGCTGTTTTGCTTTTCGTAGGTTCCGTACCAAAATGTTTCAACGCCTTTTGCAGATCCATTGAAGCTATTCCCATGAATACTAACAAAAATATCTGCCCCGGAGCTGTTGGCAATTCGTGACCGATCTCTCAATTCGATAAAAACATCGCTTGATCGAGTCATAATCACTTTGAAGCCTCTTTGTTCCAACAGGCTTTTCGTCCGGAGGGCTATGTCTAAATTAAGTTCCTTTTCGACCAATCCGTTTCCCTGTGTGCCGGGGTCATGTCCCCCATGGCCGGGATCCAATACAACTATCTTTACGGGCGCTGCCCCAACGTCGTTTACGGGCGCTGTTCCAACGTCATTTTTATGGATATACCCGATTTTTGGTTTTCCGTCAATATAAACCGTCGCTTCGTACCAATTGTCCGTATATGTACGGTATTTCAATATACTTCCTTGGCTGTAGCTTTTTAATATTTCTGATGAGGTTGAAAGGGAAGAGTATACCCTCGTTGGACTTTTTAATCCAATGCCTTTCTCACTTTGTTGAGAACTAACGATGTCATTTTTATGAATAAAGCCCGAATGAGCCTGTCCATTTAAGTAAATGGTGGCTGAATACCAAGTATTGTTATACGGCCGAAAAATAAGTGTTTGCCCTTCTTGGTATGTTTTTAAAGCCTGTGAGCGGCTTGTATCAGCGTAGACTACCGTAGGATTTCTTTTTGCAATCCCTTTAAGCTGAGGCAACTGGCTGCCGACGTCTGAAGTATGAATATAGCCGGTTTTTGCTACTCCATTTACATAGACAGTCGCTTTATGCCAATTCGCTGTCAATGACTCATATTTCAGCAAATGCCCTATGTCATAGCTTTTATGGACAGCAGAGTTTCGATCCGGCCCTGAATAGACATGTACAGGCTGTTTAAGTGCGTATCCTTGCAGTCCTTCTTGCTGTACGAGCAGTTCAACATCAGTTTTAAGGATATAACCGGAATGCGGTTTGCCGTTTAAGTAGACGGTTGCCGAATACCAAGTTGCATTATGGGGTGAGAACTTCAGAATATGCCCTTGCGCATAGGACTTTAATGGTTTGGAACTTGCTGATGCGCTCTCATAAACATGGGCTTTGTCTGATAAGGCGATGCCGGTTAATGTTGGGGCGGCTGCTTTAGAAAAAGAGGCAAGAGGCACTTTTTGTGTTGAAGATGAACGCCCGTTTTCTTGTTTTTGTTCTGTAATCTCTTCAACTGCTTTTTTCTCTTTCTTCAGTTCCTTTTCTTTCTTATTTGTTTCAGCATCTTCTTCAACAGTCGTTTTTCCTTGTTCAGCCTGCTTTTCCTGCTGAACTTCAGGCTCCCTATTATACTCCGGTTCTTTCTGCTCTGTGATTGCTTCTTCTGTTTCGTTTCCAACCTTTAGCGATTGTTCCTGATTTTTGGCTTCTTCTGTTTCACCCTTGATTTCTGCACTGTTTTTATCTTTAAATGCGTTCTCCCGATTCAAACGAAAATCATCTGCTTCGGACAGTGGAACGACAAATTTAGAAGGCACATAGCCTGTAACAGCAGATTCTTCGGCTTCTCCTCGCTGTATATACTCAACTAATGAAAAAGTTTCCTCCGCTTCCAGTAAGACAACTGTTGTATTATCTTCAATATGGGAGATGATAGTTTCTCCCGATTTTTCTTTATAAAGCGGGATTTTCTCATTGGGATTTCCTGCAAACAACACGACTTTTTCTTCGTTGTCGCCGTTTGAATCTTCTTTTGAAGATTCAGCCGACACTACATGAGGATAAACCATAATGATCATTGATAAAAACAGAAAGTAAGAAAGCAGTTTGATAGATTTTTCCATTGCTAGTTTTTAAAGGTACTAAAGATCAAGCCACTTTTCGTTTCGACAGATGTAGTACCTTCGACATCCCTCCTCCATAATATCATAACATATTTAACCAAAAAAAGGTGAATATGGGTACTTTTGTCATATTTTATTGAGTGGGTCATGTTTATTCGAGATGGCTAGAAAGAGGGCATCACTGATTCAATCGGATGGCCGAATGCTTGTTTTTTCCATTTTTGTATTTGGTAAAATAAATTTCAATAGTTATGGTTAATAGAATTGGGAAATGTTATTCTCTAAGAGAAGAATATATAAAAACAGATTGGCCTCTTTGGCTTCTGAAGGGTATGAAAAAGGTGGATAAAATTTTAAGCAGTCTTAATTTAGTATTTGCAAAGAATTTAAATAAGAAGATACGCTACAATAAAAAGGGTTATTACATACACCCCAATAGAAAAAAAAGAGAAATATTCAAAGTTACTGTTATTTTACCGACTTATAATGCTGAAAAAACCTTGGAAAAAACTTTGAACTCAATTGTTTTCCAGTCATTAGGTTTTGAACATATTGAAGTTTTACTTATTGATGATGGTTCTAGTGATCGTACACGTCATATTATTTTGGATTACGCAAAAAAATATATTAATATGATTCCTGTTTTTTTAAAGGAAAACAGCGGGACCCCTGCAAAGCCGAGAAATCTCGGCATTGAACTGGCTAGGGGGAAATACATAATCTTCATTGATGCCGATGATTGGTTTGATCAAAACGGAATTAAAGTATTATATGATTTATTAGAGAAAACAAAAGATAATTATGCAGTGGGCAAAACAATAATAATAAAAGATGAAAATATAACAATCGCTGGAGAATATGCGAGTTGGAAAAAACGGGAATCAATTAATCCTTTTTCTATACCCCGTTTATTTTACCATCTCGGCCCAACTGCTCGAATGATGAATGCAGAATTCCTAAAAAATAAAAATATTAAATTTCCAGAAATGAAATTTGCAGAAGATAAGCAGTTTTTTATTGATGTTTTAATAAATTGTGATTCTATATCAACAAGTGATGAAGTGATTTACTATGTAAATAGAAATAGTGAAAATGAAAGCCTTGTGTCAAAAACATCCCCTTTGGAAAAATTTGATGCAAATCTAAAAGTTGTCAACTATATAAAACAAAAAAAGCTTCCTGTACATATTGAGAAAATGGTTTTAAATCGATTTTACGAAATAGATGGAATTACACGTTTATTTGATAGACCGCATTTTTTGAAATCTAATGAGAAAGAAAAATACTATGAAAGATTCTCCCAATTGATACGGACGACTGAGGATTTGCGTTATGATTTTACTGAAAATTTCTTTCATGATTGGCATAGGGTTTTGGTTGCTTTTTTTAAAAATAATAGGTTTGAAGATATAGTTAAAATTATAGACTGGAGCAAGAACGAACACTTCAAAGATTATTGCATCATTGATGAAAAGCCCTTTTTTACACTTCCTTTTGCCTCTCCTCATCACATAGCTAAAATAAATGTTTTAGTTATTCATAAGGAGACAATAAAAAAGGACGAAGAAGTATTTATAAGATTTAATATTTATAGGAATCAAGAAATCGACAATATTAGTTTTGCTATTCGTCAACGAAATAATCATTTAAAAGAAATTGAATTTCCAATCCAACAGTTGAATAATAATTTATATGAAGCAGTTATACAATTAAATAAGTTAGAAAGCTTGGAAGATGTACCTCATGCCGTATTTGTTAAATATAATGGCTATGAGAGAGCGACGGTAAAAATGAACTCCCGAAAAATTATTCATAAAAATAGTAAAAAGTTTGATTTTTATGTAACGGTTTCTGACAACCTTGGTTTAAGTGTAAAATAAAACAATAGGCTGCTCAAAAAAATGAGCAGCCTTTGCCTATTCAAATTCTTATCTGAACAACCTATCAACAACCCTTTTACTCGCCAACCCATCATCTAAAGGACAGTATTTCTTTTGAAAATCCATATATTTTTGTTTGTAACGGGTTTGGGCCTCTTCTATAGCAAGCACGTTCTCAATAATTTGATCTGTATCATACACTAGAGGGCCAGGAGCTTCCTCCTCAAAATTCATATAAAAACCTCTTAAATTGTCACGGTAGTATTCTAAGTCATACGTAAAAAACAAAATGGGCTTGCCGGTATTTGCAAAATCAAACATAACGGAAGAGTAATCTGTGATTAGAATGTCCGCAATTAACAACAGTTCCTGCATATCAGGGTAATTCGAAACGTTATAAACAAAATCAAGCAAAGAATCCTCTATTGTGATTTTGTTGCTAACTACTACGTGCATTCTTAATAATAAAATATAGTCGTCTCCCATTTGCTCTTTCATTTTAAACAAATCCATCTTAAGATCGAACAAAAATTTATTTTTCTTTAATGTCTGATCATCTCTAAATGTAGGGGCATAGAGGATGATTTTTTTATTTTCATTAAGATTTAGTCTTCTCTTTATTTGTTCCTTCAGCTGCTCTTTTTCTTTTTTGTAAAATATATCATTTCTAGGATACCCAACCTCTAGAATTTCCTTGTTGTATCGAAAAGCGCTTTTAAAGGTTTTTGTTGCGTAAGGACTCTGAGATATAAGGTAGTCCCAGTTTTTAACTGCGTTTCCAACCCTTTCCACATAATCATCACTTCTTCCATGAACCTCTTTAATATCATAAAGCATTTTCTTTAAAGGGGTGCCATGCCAAGTTTGAAGATAGGTTGTTTGATTACGCTTTTTAATATAGGCGGGGAAGTTTTGGTTATTGATCCAATACCCTGCTTTCAACAAATAATAAAAGTAAGCGGGACTTAACCTTTGAACCCTTTTTGTAGTTGGATCTTTAAACCGGTATTGTTTATTGTAAATCCAGACCTTCTTATAGCTTAAGTTTTGCCGGAGAATTTCTTCATAGATATTTCTTGGGCTATCGCCATATTGTTTTCCTAAATTACTCTCAAAAAGGATAAGGTTTTTATCAACAGGGATGATTTTAGCCCCAACCCGATAAAACAATTTCATGCTCGGGAAGTAATACTTACTTTTTCTGAACCGATTGTATAATCCTTTTTTCAGTATGTCTATTTTTGGATCATCCACGATTTTTTTATTTACTTTGTTTTCGCTAATAACCTTATATATCCTTTCGCAAGCTGATTGGTCACGATATGTTATAAATTTATTCGCGCGGTTTTTATATTCAGCTTTCATTACAAAATTTTCGTTTGCATAATCGTTAACGAAAGAAATAATTTCCTCTTGCTCAAAGCAAATTTCCCCGGGTAAATCTTCATCCAAATTCAAATGGGAAGGTTTTTTCCCAATAAATCTCTGCCGATCAAATTGATAGTAAAGAACAGGTTTATATAAGAAACTGAAGTCAAAGCCAACACTTGAATAGTCTGTAATCATTAAAGCACTTTCTTTTATCAAATGTTGAACATTAACTTCTCCTTGATTAATCACTTTAACAGAAGGGTTTTCAAAATATTTGCTGAATCTTTGCATGTTTGGATGGAGGCAAAATACTATATCAAATGAATAATCCTTAGCCAATTGATGGAGCTCTTTACTATTAATTATTTGCTCGTAACGTTCGTAATACTCACTTTCAAAAAACGCCTCATCGGATATAATCCAGTCTCGCCAAGTAGGAATGATGAGGATTTGCTTTTTCTTTTCCACATCATCTTTAAATAACGTATCGAATCTGGAAAGGCCTGTTACAAACACCTGTTTTGGTGAATAGCCAAAATCGTTGATAATCATTTCTTTTTCAAAATCAGAACTTACCATAAATAAATCAGTATCAAATCCGTATGCATTTTTCCCGTAGTTGGCAACCATATTTTTTGTGCCCATTACCCCATGCTGCAAGAACACCTTATCTGCCTTTACTTTTCTTTTGAACCGGTTGGTTCTTAAAGGGTATAAGTAATCAGGATGATGCGATGAAATCACTTTTTTAGCGATAAGCGAGTAAAAAATGTGTTCTTTCGATTTGAAATAAAGCACGTTTCCATATTTCTCAACATTATGTTTTTCGGGTGAATCTTTATCGATTATATAAAATACCTTTTTTTCAGGATGCTGCGTCCTCATGTATTTGAAAAAGGCGTATCCTGTATCTTGGGCTTTGTAGATTCGTTCTCCAACAATCCAGACATTATTTCGCATATTAAAAAATTTAATTCCCCAGGACCATCGCATAAGCTTCTGGAGATAGTGAAAGGTTTCTAAAGGATAACGATACACCTCAAGCGATAAGTTGTTATATTTAAAAGTAAAATATGGATTAACTACAATCGCTTCTTTTTGGTTTTTCACATTAAAGTCTTTTAATAAAAGTCGGGCTCTAAACGTCGGTCTGCCGACTCGAATATATTTATCTTCAAATTTGTCATTCAATTCGAGGCGCAAAAATAAATCATATATATCCTCTTGTAACAATTCATCATTTTTAATGTTTGTCAAATTAAATTCAGCAACGTATTCATATCTGTTTAAACCGTATTTTTTTTCTGTTTCTTCTTTTAAAAAGTGAAACGCAACTTGTGAAGAACTTAATACTTGGTGTGTATCCCGTCCTCTAATAATTAACTCGCCATTGTTGATTTTTGAATTTCTTGTAAATAATTTACCTTCGATTCTTAATTTGTTTTTCTTTGATTTTAGTTTATCAATTTGAATTTTTGTTGGTGATTCCACATCTTTATGAAGCAATAAAGATAGATTTCCTTTTGTTGTTACATAGTTAATTAACGAATTCTCGTCCTCGAAATAAAAATTTAATTCCTCGATTTTTGTATGTTGAAATCTGCCTAATCGAATCAGATATTCAGCATAAAGCTGGTTATCTCTTTTATTTAATTCAATATCTTTTCTTTCTTTTTCAGCCTCGCTTAAATCGGAATAGGGCCTGCCTATTTTTAAGTACCAATCGAAGGTATCTTTCGTTTCGTTCTTAAGCAAGGTTAATAGCTCGTTTAATGGAACGCTAAATTCAAATTGTGAAGAAGGAGAGATACGGCGGATTTCTTTTTCTATTTCTTTATCCCTGGATTGAAGACATAACGCTATAACTTGGTAATTTTCTCTTTGCAGCATTCCAGATATGTTTAATGTATGATTTACTTGATTTACTCGTAATTCACTTTTCAAAGGCTTTTTTTTCTTTTTTTTAAAATGTGAAAGCAACTTCATATACATCCCTACTATCCAAAGTTAAATTTAATCTTTCTACATTATAATACAATCTTTTTTTATTATTGTTTTCTTAGGATGAAAAATTCGTTTCAATTTAGACATTTTAGACATTGTTTCTCCCGATACAAGTTTTTGTATTTTTACTAGTCTATTAAATCTATTGTAAAAGGTGAGGAAATATTTACCCCCGCTTTTTTAAAAAAAGAGGATGCTCACATTTGGAACAATCCTCTCGCTGTATATAATGTTAGACTGTTTCAGTTTGACCGTTTTTAGCTAGCGAAGCCTTTTCTAATCCATTGATTACGGCTTCATAAATTCTCTCGCAATTTCTCTTATCTTGGTATTTTATGACGCCGGAAATATCCACGGAATAGTTAGCTAAATTATTCTTTAACCGATCCTCAATGAGATCAATCATTTCTTCTTCAGTGTAGGCTATTCCGCCAATAAAGGTTTCATCGATCGGCCTTAATATTCCTTTTCTGAAAAACCGCCTTACATCAAAATGGTAGTAGATGACCGGCTTATCCATTTTTAGGAAGTCAAAGCTTACGGTACTATAATCCGTAATCAATAAGGCGTGGTCGATTAACAATTGTTGAACACGTTTAGAGCCTAAGGGAATGAAGTTTATCCGATTGTCCAACGAATCAACATGATTTTTAAAAAAGTCCTGTGCGCGGTAATGCGGATAAAAATTAAGATTCACATTGTATTTATTCAATAATTCGTGAAGGCGTTCATTTTGAATAAGCTGTAAGTAATTGTTAAAGTAATCACTTTCTAAAAATTGCTGGTCTGTATTTATCCAGTCACGCCAAGTAGGCATAAGTAAAATATCTTTTGGCGGCTTTTCTTGTATCAAATTATCGAATCTAGCCAAGCCTGTAACGGCGACTTCATCTTCTTCGTAACCCATTTTATTGACGACAATATCATATTTTTCCGCATCACTGCTTACAATAAATAAATCAAACGGATCGTCGTAATACTTTTTATGGTATTCGACATTTTTTCTACCAAGGACACCGTGTTGGAGAAATACTTTGTAAGTATTTTCATAATGGAAAAAACCTTTAGCAGTCTTAAACGGGAGTAAATTCTCAAGGTCATGTGTACCTAACAAGACACTGGCTTTAAAAGCAACTTCATAGTGCTTCGGTGATCCAAAGACGAGAACATTCGGGTCATCTTTGATTTCTTTATAGTCTTCGGCGTCTTCCTCAATCACATAATACGCTTCTATATCTGTATTTTCCTTAAGCCAACGATATAGGACAATTCCGTTGTCTTGGGCTGTGTTGTAACGTTCCCCAAGCAACCAAACTTTTTCATCTTTAATTGAGGTATCTTTAGGAATTACGATGTCTTTTGGAATCATAAAGGATTCTATTTTTAAATTGTCAAAAGGTGTTGTTGTAATGAGAAAATGATGTAGGTTTAAATCGCTGTCTCTTAATGCTTTGCGGCCATAATAGTTATCCTTTTTATAATTTGAACTTTGGTATTTTATTTTTTCTTTTCTAATGGAATTGTTTTCTTTATCAATGATTTCAACAAAGAGATCAATGATTGTCTTGTCTTTACTTTTAAGTTCTACGAAAGGCAAATGTTCTAATTCAATCGTAAATTCAGCTCCGCTCTGTACGGGGATTTGAATGGTTTCGAGCGAATTGCGTTCTTCAAAAGTAAGGTAAGCTTTGCAATCAATGAAAGCATCAAGAGAACCGATGCAGCCGGTAATTGTGAGCTTGTCAATGTCAGTAACTTTTTTTGGTAATACGGGCCTGAAGATTTTAAATCCTAGGGAGCGATCTTTTCTTGCATAAAATTGAAAAAGCATCTTTTGGGATTCGATAACTTCCGTAAAAGATAAACCAGAACCTGTAAGGTTCGATTTTTTCAACAAAAATTGAAATTTCTTCGGCTGATCATTTTCTTCAGCCAGGAAAAATCTTTTGTTTGAAAAGTTACTCCATAAATGGTCAACGGGAACATATCCGCGTAAACCGTATGCAGTTTGTTCAAGGTTATAGACGTGTTCTTCGTCGTGCTTCGTATCCTCTAGTATTAAACTATAGTTACTGCCTTGCGCGGCAGTGTTTGTCCGAATATGCATAGTTACATGTTCTTGATTTTCTCTAGCAATTGAAATCACCTCGCTAGAATAATAGTGGGGTTGGAGGCGAAATGAGAAATGCTCATTATGCTTCGGTGCGATTTCAATTTGATGATTATAAGAATCGAACTGGACTGCCTTTTGTTCGGTTAAACAAAGAGGATAAAGTTCACGATTGAAATGAAGGTAAAGCTTCCATAAACCAGTCGACATGGATGAGAGATCATTGATAGTAACTTTTTTGCTATCCGGCTGATAATCTGCATCCAATGTTTTTAATTTATGGTTTTGAAGCGCAAAGATTTCCAACTCCGTTTTTTCTCCGTGTTTTACTAAATGCTTCACTGATTCAGGTTCAAATGTAAATTGAACGTTATTATAATCATCAGTCAAGCCGGTGCACCACAATTTTTCGTTTTTAAAATGATATTCATCAAACCGATTGAGTAAGAAGATGCTTTTGTCTACCCTCGTAAAGAAATAGTGATTATCAATTAAAAAGCTTTGTTCGACTGTCTCTTCAAAGTGAAGATCTTTTTTAATCCACATTTTTTTGTTGTTAATTGTTAGCTCGATTTTTACACGTGGACCTGGATTAAGCAAATTTTTCGGAACCTTTATAAAAAGTTGCCTTTTTGAAAAATTAAAGGGCAAAGATTGGGTGCTATCCTCAAATTGAAAGGCAACCTCAATTTTTTTTCTTAAACTCCAGAAATTACTTAAATGCAGTTCATAAACCAATTCTTTGTCCTTATTTTGAATATTTGTAAGTGTTACTTTCTTAATGATTTTTTGTTTTATTTTTTTTATATACTTTTTAAGTTTTCCTCTAATGCCCATTTCAAAAACCCCTCAAAATGTGAATTTCAACTTTAAAATATGATTCCCAAAAACAAGTTTACTATAAGAAAGCCTAATTGTACTGCATTAAAACCCTATCATAATTTGAAACAAACCTTCAAGATTAGATATAATAGTATTTAAGGAAAATACTTCAATTTTGCGAAAAAGTGGTTTTTCATGGTTAAGGCTTAATATTTAATCCAACTCTCCGATAATTTTAGGGAAAGGGGGCTATAAAACTGAAAAAAATGAGGGCGTTAGTTTCAAAGTTTTTAAGAAAAAGGGGGAGATTTGTTTCTTTTTATAGTTTATTAACTTTAGTTCTTATCTTATCTACCTTTTCTTTTCATTCAAAGGAAGTTTTTGCCAGTGAAAGTCTTAGGGGAATAGCGTTGAAAGAACCTACGCATATTTTTGAATCAAAATCTGTTGAATCTAAAAGTTTAAAAAGCTACGCAAAAGGGGTAATTTTACAATATCAGCCTGAAGACGCAAATTGGTACAAAGCTGTTGTCTATTTAGATGGAAAGCCTAGAAAGGGTTATATTTATAAGAATGATGTGGAGACATCAATGAAAAATCAAGCCAATTTAAAAGGCGTTGCATTGAAAAAACCTACAAAAATCTATAAGAATGCATCAACTCAATCTACATATTGGAAGTCTTATCCAGAAGGCTCAATCTTGCATTACCGTACTTTTTCAAAAAATTGGTATGAAGCCACGGTTTATATAAGTGGAAAAGCCAGAACGGGCTATGTTCATAAATCACATGTCGAGGATGCTGTAAACAAACAAGAAAACTTAAGGGGGATAGGAAAGATAAATCCTACTAAAGTGTATAAGAATGCTTCTACGTCGTCAGGAGCTTGGAAGTCTTATGAAGAAGGTACCGTTTTACAGTATCGAACTTTCTCTAAAAATTGGTATGAAGCCACAGTTTATGTAAGTGGGAAGGCAAGAACTGGTTATATTTACAAAGGCGATATAGAAGAAGCATTAAGTGTCCAAACAAGTTTAAATGGACGTGCCTTAAAACAACCCACACTGGTGTACTCTAAAGCATCAAGAAATTCTATGCCTCTTAAAAGTTTTGGGAAACATGTCAATTTAAAGTTTAAATCATTTTCCGATAATTGGTATGAAGCGACTGTTATCATTAAAGGAAAGCCTAGGACGGGGTACATACATGTTGACGATGTAACAACTAAGGATATCGTAAAAGTTACAAACTACAACTATTCATTTGAGCATATGGTCAACACACAAATGAAAGGAAAACCAAAAAGTGACGGCGCTGGACTAATTCCGGCTACTCGCCAGGAAGTGGAATATTATGCGAATCCTTCAAATTTTCCTAAAGGAACTATTGGATATTATCAATTTTTAGTATTATCGGAGCCGGTTGGCTTAAATGCTAAAGAGGTAAATGAGAAAGTACTAAATCAGAATGGTAGTTTAAAAGGGCAAGCTCAAGCATTCATTGATGCGGGCCGGGAGTTTGGAATTAATGAAGCCTATTTAATTGCCCATGCCTTACACGAAACGGGAAATGGCAATTCCATTTTAGCAAATGGTGTCCCTGTTGATAAAAATGGAAAAGTTACGAGAGATGAAAACGGGAATATTGCGAAAACATCACGTACTTATAAAGTAGTCTATAATATGTATGGCTATGGCGCCTATGATTCATGTCCTATTGATTGCGGAGCAGAATACGCATTTAAACAAGGCTGGTTTTCAAAATCGGCTTCAATTATCGGTGGCGCTGGCAGCATATATAACTATATAAAGCGAGGCCAGGACACATTATATAAAATGAGGTGGAATCCGGAGAATCCGGGCTACCCGCAATACGCAACGCATGTTGCTTGGGCAGAACTTCAAACAAGTAAGATCGCTGCAATTTACAATACTTTAGACAATTATACGTTAGTTTTTGATGTTCCGAAGTTTATTGCTCAGCCAGGTCCGACAGAAAAGCCAATAAGAATAAACTTTACTCGTTCTCTCTTCTCAATGCCAAGTCTCGAGGGAGCACATGAGTTTGGTGATGAACCAATAGAACTTGCACCGGAAGAGCCTTCACATCCTAAGGAAGAAGTAACACCGGAAGAACCTTCACATCCAGAAGTAACACCGGAAGAGCCTTCGAATCCTGAGGAAGAAGTAACACCGGAAGAGCCTTCGAATCCTGAGGAAGAGGTAACACCAGAAGAGCCTTCGAATCCTGCGGGCGAGGTAACACCGGAAGAGCCTGCGAATCCTGAGGAAGAAGTAACACCGGAAGCGCCTTCGAATCCTGAGGAAGAGGTAACACCGGAAGAGCCTTCGAATCCTGAGGAAGAAGGAACACCAGAAGAGCCTTCAAATTCTGAAGAAGCTGAGGAGGATAGTAACACCTTCCCGATTGGGGTATATGGTGTTATTCATGAAAGCATAAACTTCAGAAGTTCGCCTTCTTCTAAAGATGACAATAACATTATTGGAAAAATTCCCGGTGAATCAAAACTTGAAATTATCGATATGAATGAAACTTGGTTTAAAATTCAATTTGATAAGAAAGAAGGATGGGTTCATCGTGAGGATGTTACACTGTTAAACTTAATTGAAGTTTTAAATGAAGGCCTTCATGTATATGCGGAACCTTATGGGGAAATCGTAGGTGAATTAAGCGATACTCTATTGGCAGCGGTGTTAGATGAAAACGACGATATTGTACGTAAGGATAACTGGTATCAAATATATTACAACGGTAAAGAAGCTTGGATATGCGGTGCCAAAGACGGACAACAATCTATCAAAGTGAAGTAATTTTTCATAATATGCAGTGATGCAAAATTTTAAGGTCCACAAATGTAAGCACAAAGACTCGGAAGCAGGAAATAGGATTCTGCTTTCGGGTTTTTAATTTTTTTTATGTTGTTATATAGTATATGGAGAATACTAATCATGTCAGCGTGTTTTTATGCTGGGATTTTGGTATATGAAAACTTTGAACTCACTTTTTTCCAAAATAATTATCCCATTGCGATGTTCCAATGGTTCATTATTACATACGGCATCAATTTTAAAATGGATTCATCCTCGAAAAATTGATGTAATTTTTTTGTAATAGGTATTTATCAAAAAAAACGGTATAATATACGTTGGTGGTCTCTTAGAAAGGTTTGCATACGATAAACTTCAATGTGGAGGTTTCCCAATTGAAAAAAGTAATCACATACGGCACATTCGATTTGCTTCACACAGGCCATATTAATATTTTGCGACGCGCAAAAGAATTAGGCGATTATTTAATTGTTGCCATTTCAACAGATGAATTTAACGCATTAAAAGGCAAAAAGGCATATTACACATTCGAACAGCGAAAAGCAATTCTAGAAGCTGTGCGTTATGTGGATGAGGTCATTCCTGAGCATACATGGGAACAAAAAGTCGAGGATGTGCAAAAACACAATGTCGATGTCTTTGTCATGGGTGACGATTGGGAAGGAGAATTTGATTTTCTCAAGGAATATTGTGAAGTGGTTTATTTGCCAAGGACGGTTGGTATTTCGACAACAAAGATTAAAAACGACTTAAACAAGGCGAACAATGGGTAGGGAAGCAGCCATTTTTGTTTACCTGCTTGTTTTTCGCTTGTTTTTCCATATTTTTAAATGGTATCCCCAAAAGAAGAAGTCAACGTTTGTTGCTTCATTTGGGGATAATATTTTGTTTACAGTTGAAGAATTGGAAAAACAGACAGACGAGCAGGTCGTGATTTTGAAAACGTCCCAATGCAAAGTTAATTTTGAAGAGCGCCCCAACCGAATCATTTTACATTTTGAATTGCGCCACTTCATGGATTGGGTTCGCTCGATTTACCATTTGGCAACGTCCCCGAAAATTTTTGTCGATAATTATTTTGGTTTTTTGGCGGCGGCGGATTTCAAACCGAATGTCACATGCATCCAGCTATGGCATGCAGCTGGGGCGATAAAGCAATTTGGGCTAAAGGATCCGTCGATTGAAAACCGTTCGCAGCGAGCGATGAAACGGTTTAAAAAAGTGTACGATCGGTTTCATTATGTTGTTGTAGGCAGTGAAAAGATGGCGTGCATTTTCAAACAAAGCTTCGGATTAAGTGACGAACGGATTGTGCGATCCGGCATTCCGAGAACGGATTTCTTTTTTGACTCGGAAGCGATGGGAAGGACGGCTGAATCGTTACGCTCGGCATATCCGTTAATCAATGAAAAAAAAGTGATCTTATATGCGCCGACATTCCGTGATGGAGAGCTTACTATTTCACAGCTTGCGTTAGATATTGACAACATGTACCAGGAATTAAAGGATGAGTATGCTTTATTTTTGCGTCTCCACCCTGCCGTTCGAGCTGATTTTACAAATCAATATCCGGATTTTATTTGCGATGTGTCGGATTGCCCCGATGTCAACCACTTATTGCTGATCACAGATATTTTAGTAACGGATTATTCGTCGATTCCGTTTGAATTTTCTCTATTGCATAAACCAATGATATTTTTCGCTTATGATTTAGAAGAATATGCCGAAACTCGCGGTTTCTGGGAGCCTTATGAAAAAATGGTACCGGGGCCAATAGTTGGTGATACGGATGAACTCATACAGGTGATAAATGATGGGGACATTAACATCGATGCTGTTCGAGACTTTGCAAATGAGTGGAATGAATATTCAACAGGCCGATCGAGTGAAAAACTAATTCAAATGGTTTATACGAATGAAAAAGCTCGATCACTGTATTAAACTATCACTTTTGGCAAAATTTTCCTTCCATGCAGCTTGCCAATCTGTAACCGAAATGAAGCATGACTGTTATAAATTTTTATTTTACGGATGGTGAAAAACATAGTATCATAAGCTTTAGGGGATTTTGGGATTTTTATATTTGAAAAAGGAGAAACCCATATGGGACGACATAAAGCGAAAATACAAAGAAAAAGAAGAAGGAGGAAGCGGATTTTTTGGTTTATCTTCTTTCCGTTGTTGATGGTTGCAGTTGTCAGCACAGCTTATGGTTTCCATTTGTATAAAAAAGCTGAATCGGCAATGGGGAATGCATTTTTCGATGACTGGAAAAAATCCAATCTTAGAGATAAAAAAGTAAACCCAAATATCGACAATGTCTCAGTTCTGTTTATAGGAATTGATGAAAGTAAAAAACGTGGCCTTAATACGAATTCTCGTTCAGACGCTCTTATGCTGGCAACACTTAATGAGAAGGAAAAATCTGTGAAATTACTTTCAATCCCTCGGGATTCATATGTGTATATTAAAGAAGTTGGCTACAGTACGAAAATCAACCATGCCCATGCGTATGGCGGACCGATTGCTACAATTGAGACGGTAGAGGACTTGCTTGACATTCCTGTCGATTATTATGTTCGCCTTGATTTTGAAGCATTCATGAAAGTTGTAGACGCACTTGGCGGCATCGAAGTTGATGTTCCTTACACATTCTCGGAACAGAATTCGAAAGACAAAGCGAACGCGATTACACTGGAAAAGGGTTTACAGACGCTTGATGGTGAAGAAGCATTGGCTTTTGCGAGAACGAGAAAAAAGGATAGCGATATTGAAAGAGGCAAACGCCAACAGGAAATTATGAAAGCCATTATGAAAAAAGCTGCTTCCGGTACAGCGATTCCGAAATATGGAAAAGTGATTGATGCCATTGGTGAAAATATGCGGACAAACATGACGTTTGATGAAATGAAAGCTTTTATTGATTATGCGGTATCAGGGAATTTGTCGATTGAAACGTATACGCTGGAAGGGGACGATTATTGGACCACTAACAGCAAGGGCCAAAGAGTTTATTACTTCCAGCTGAATGAAGAACGTTTAGCTCAGCTGAAGGGCGATCTCAAAAACCATTTAGAGATTTCCTCTAAGGAGCCAACGGAAATGGCGAGCGAACGTGTAGATAATTAGTGAAAAAAAGAGCGTGCGAATGGATGTTTGTTACCCATTGACACGCTCTTTTTTTGTTTGGAAAACTTTCAACATAAACAATGGCAGGAAAGCCATCCTTTTCCACCGAGATGGCTGTTTGATCAGCCGATAGAGCCATTCAAGATTCAGTTTTCTCCAGATGAGCGGAGCCCGCTTTACCTCACCCGCCAATACATCGAAGCTTCCTCCAACACCCATGAAAACTCCCTTATGAAATTGAGGGAAATGGATTTTGATCCATCTTTCCTGCTTTGGGAATCCTAACGCAACAAACACGAGATCAGGTTCCGCTTTTTTTACTATTTCCGCTACTTTTTCATCTTTTTCATCAAAATATCCGTGATGGTATCCGCAGACATGAAGATTGGGGTACTCTTGTTTGACATTTGTGACGGCCTTCCGAACGACATCTTCCTTCGCCCCAAGAAAGAAAACATTCAAGTATTCGCAATTTGCAACAGCGAGAAGGTCTTTCAGTAAATCAAACCCTGCTACGCGTTCCGGGAGTGGGCGTTTTAAAAGCTTCGCCCCCATAATAATGCCGGCGCCATCAGGGATAATATAGTCTGCCGCACGGAGCGTTGCCATATAATCGGAATCCCTTTGCGCGTACATCACGATCTCCGGGTTGGCAGTGACGATAAATGTTTTTTTATGATCTTTCAGGCGGCTGGCCAATAAATCAATGGTTTCTGCTTTTGTTTGTTTATCAAATTCGACATCTAATATATTCACTTTATTCGACATGATTTTCTCCAATGATTGAAAAATGTTTTTTCACGCTGACTAATTATATCAAATTTTGTAAAAGAAATGTTTTTCAATAACGCCGGCAGCTAATTGCCATCTTTTTCCAATTAGATTTTTGCATAGCAATCCATAAAAACAAAACACTAATACAAAAAAGAAAAAGAGGGGTTTCATCATGACGGTTATCACGAATTTTCTTGAGCGGAAACAAGAAAAGCAATTAAATTTTGAACGAAAGGCATTACGGGAGCTGGCGCTTCCTGACATTTCGAAAGATGTACGGAAAATGTTTTTCCCCTTTTTTAACCATTCCGTTCTTTTTCATAAGGAACTTGAAGAGACAAGTATCGACATGGCGATTGAAGCGTACTTAATCGGCGCCAACTACAGCAAGTTCAGTTTTTATGGGGAGACGGAGAAAGAGATCCGCTGGCGTTCGAGAAAAGAGATAAAACATTATACTGACACCCTTTTTGATTATTGGCTTTTTTGGTGTAATAGTGAACGTGTGAATGAAAGCCTTTATCGGACGTGCGGTGCGTTTATCGAGCGCTGGTGGCTTGAGGGGTTCCAAAAAGGAGAAAAAAGGCATCGCCTTCGTCTTCATTAATCTTTTGACTTCCTGTTATATTCTTGTCCCTCCGTTTATATATTGTAAAGAAGATGTTGTCCTAACGGAGGGAAGAAAGTGAAGAAATGGTTCATTGTTATTGCGCTGTTACATGTACTTATTTTTATCATTCTTTTTAATAAGCAAATTAATCTTGAGTCATCAGATAGCTGGGAGCTTCCTTTGTCGGGAAAGATCATTGTCCTTGATCCCGGACATGGCGGTCCCGATGGGGGAGCCGTCGGCAGAGGAAATGTCATTGAAAAAGATGTGACCCTTAATATTTCGCTAAAGCTTCGCGATTATTTGCAGGAGGCGGGAGCTTATGTCGTGATGACGAGGGAAACGGATCGCGATTTGGCTGATGAAAATATAAAAGGATACAGCAGGCGAAAGACTGACGATCTGTATAAGCGGTTGGCAATGATCAATGAACCGAACCGTGATTTATTTATAAGCGTGCACTTAAATGCGATCCCGTCGCCAAAGTGGAGAGGGGCGCAGACATTTTACAATCCGACAAATGATGAGAGCCGGAATGTGTCCATTTTTATACAGGATGAGCTTCGAAGGAACTTAGGAAATACAGACCGGAAGGCAAAGAGCTTAACAAGTGTTTTTATTTTAAAAGAAGCGAAAATTCCAGGTGCCATCGTGGAAGTAGGTTTTTTATCAAATCCGACAGAAGAAGAGCTTCTTAAACAATCAGAGTATCAAACGAAAGTGGCAGCTTCGATTTATCAAGGGATTCTTCGTTATTTTACAAATGAAGAACCACCTGAAGAATAGAAGCTTCTTTTTTTAGCTTAACCAATGATTATGCTATACTATTCCTTGAACGAAAAACGGATAGAGAAGGTGATTGTGTTGCTAACGGAACAACAAGTGAAAGATATTTTAAGCCAAGTGAAAGATCCCGATTTACATAAAAGCATTGCTGAAACAGGCGGTATTCGTGAAATTAAAATAAAAGAAGGCTACGTCAGTGTGAAGGTTGCTTTGCAGCGTACAGGAACAGCTGAACAAATGCAAATTCAACAGCAAATTGTAAACCTTTTAAAGCAGGCAGGAGCGGAATCAGTTGGCCTTCGTTTTGAAAATTTGGATGGAAGCAAAGCGAACCAAGTGGGCGGGCATCGCCCGAACCCTCAAATGCCGCCGCTTCTATCTCCTGACAACAAAACAATCTTCATTGCGATCGCAAGCGGAAAAGGCGGTGTCGGTAAATCAACCGTCACTGTCAATATTGCAACTGCGCTGTCAAGGCTTGGCAAGAAAGTCGGCATTATCGACGCGGATATTTATGGATTTAGTGTGCCGGACATGATGGGCATTGATTCAAGGCCGAAAGTTCTTGGCGACAAAATTTATCCGGCTGAACGATTTGGTGTAAAAGTGATGTCAATGGGCTTTTTCGTTGAAGACAATTCGCCGGTCATTTGGCGTGGCCCAATGCTTGGAAAAATGCTAAATAATTTCTTTGGTGAAGTGGAGTGGGGCGATCTTGACTATCTTTTGCTTGACTTGCCTCCTGGAACAGGGGATGTTGCGCTAGATGTTCACGATATGATTCCATCAAGCAAAGAAATTATTGTAACAACCCCGCATCCTACAGCAGCCTTCGTTGCGGCAAGGGCAGGGGCAATGGCGCTTCGGACAAACCATGAAGTCATCGGTGTGATTGAAAACATGAGTTATTTTGAAAGCAAGTCTGGCGACAAAGAATACATCTTTGGAAAAGGAGGCGGTGAAAAGCTTGCAAAAGATCTTTCAACCGACTTTCTTGGCCAAATTCCGTTAGGCCAGCCAAGAATGGAAGGAGAAGACTTCGCGCCTTCGATTTATGAAGAAGACCACCCAATTGGGGAAATTTATACACAAATTGCGAAGAGAGTCATTGAGAAATTAGAGAATTAAGAAAGGGCCAAGGGCTTTGTTGGACAAGCCTTTGGTCCTTTTATTCTCCTCCGCCTTTATCCTTTTCTCCGCCTTTTTGTTTGCGTTCTTCGTCTGAGATTTTTTTCAGCATGTCAAAGATTTCTGCTTTAAAAAGCGGATTTTCAAATTGTTCTTTCATTACATCTTGGAGATGGGCCCTAAATTCATTGCTTTTCATTAAATTGGTGTAATTTTTTTCCATTTCCGGATTTTGGAGGATTTCCATCATTTTCTTTTGATATTCGGGATCGTTCATTAAACCTTTCATCATTTCTTCATAGGGCTCTTTCGTGCTTTTTGCAAATGCTTCAGCGAACTTTTCGTCTTTCATTTGCTTTTGCCAAAATTCTTTTCCTTTATCGGACAGAAGCGTATTTTCGATCGCTTGTCTGATGGCTTCCTGGTCCATGACAAACTGCTGTTTGAATTGGTCATCCGCCAGAATGTCATTTAATGCTTTTTTTCCCTCATCTGTTTTTAAGATGTCAACAATCATTTTTTTCGTTTCTTCATAATTTGCGTCATTTCCTTGTGCTTCATTTGCTGCGCAAGACACAAGGAATGAGCTGAAGAAACAGAGCATCGTAATTTTTATTAGTTTGTTCATGGGTCTATACCCCTTTTCGCTATTCTTATATAATTAACTTTTCACAATTTCGACGTTGTTATGCTTGGAGGAATAAGGAAACCGCTAGCTTTTTCATAAGTGGATTGATACAATCATAAAGGGAAAACTGAAAGGTAAGATTTGGGGGCTTGCAACTTGAATTCACGAAATTGGGTCCGTTTGTTTGTTTCTACGCTTTTAATCGGTGCTGCAGCTGGGATGATTACTGGCTTAATTGTAGAAGCGAAGTTATATAAAAATTTTGTCGATTTCCTTGCGTTGGGGATATGGCTGTTCGGTGTATCTTGCATCTTTAGCTTGATAAGCCAAATGGGCTTTTTTGCGTACTTAACAATCCACAGATTTGGATTAGGAATGTTTCGTTCGGTCAAGCTTTGGAACGCCGTTCAAATTGTCCTTATCGCTTTTGTCTTGTTTGATTTAGTTTATTTGCGCTACACGGCGTTCGCTGAAAAAGGAGATGCCATCGCGCCTTATTTTATTCCGGCGGCGATTTTAACGGTGATTGGGCTCGCTGTCGCTTATTTGAAACAAAGGGAAACGAATCGCGAAGCGTTTATTCCTGCTTTATTCTTTATGGTTGTTGTGACAACAATCGAATGGTTCCCTGTTTTAAAGGCGAATGACTTCGAATGGGTGACAATCATGTTTGTCGCTTTAGTTGTATCCAATGCATGGCAAATTATGCTTTTGCATCGCCTAAATGCCAATAGCAAAAAAAGTCCTCAGCTTTAAAGAGCCGAGGATTATTTTATCTCAGCGTCGTTGCTAAGACTCCCGCTTCCATAAGTGGGAGTTAAGTGTTGACAAGCTTCGAAATAAGAGTGGCTAAGGTTCAGGTAAAGTTCAAACTCCATCTGAACCAAGTTCTATTTTATTTCTTCGCTTTTCGTTTCTGAATTTGCGATTAACTCTGAAACCGTAACAAAACGAAACCCTTCTTTTTGAAAATGTTCAATAATTTGCGGCAAGGCTTTTTCTGTTTGTTTCGCAGAGTCGGAAGCGTGGAAAAGGACAATATCCCCACCTTCTGTTTTTTTAACGACATTTTTTACAATTTGATCGGTTCCGGGATTTTTCCAGTCTTCTGAATTCACACTCCAATGAACAACGGTATAATTAAATTTTTCCGCCACCGTTAATACGCGCTCATCGAAGCTCCCGTTCGGGGGACGAAGCAATGTTGGTTTTTTATTCGTTAATTCCTTTAGCACAACATCACTTAGCTGTATGTCTTTACTGATTTGGTCTGTTTCCAAATTTGTATAATGCTCATATTGAAATCCAAGATTCCCAATTTCATGTCCGTCTTTCGCAATCCGTTCTACAATTTCCGGGTGGCGTTCAGCCCAGGAACCCGATAAAAAAAATGTCGTTTCATTGATCTTATATTTCTTTAACAGATTAAGAATGGGAATGGCCCGTTTTTCGCCCCAACTAATATCGAACGTGAGCGCTACTTTCTTTTCTTTCGTTTCTACAGAATCGATGGCTCTTGGCCCTTGATCAGTTGAAAATACGGCGAGCTGATCTTTTTCTACATATAAAAGGATGCTTGAAAACAGAGCGGCAACGAGAATAATGACATAATGTTTAAAACGATAACCTTTAAATGAATAAAAAAATTTCATGATAGCCTCCTGCTTTTTCTTAATCATTATTACAACTGTATGCTTGTCAGGCGTATTTCAGACTATAAGGAAACGTGCAGTAAATTTTTTGATAAAATTTCCGTTTTTGGGAAAAATGGTAAATACCCTTTATTGAGAGACGAGAGAAAAGGAGTGGGGTCCCCGATGCTAGGTTTACTAATTAATTTTAAAGAAGCACAAGAGCTCGAATACATGTTGAAAAGAGAAATGGAAGAGCTCTTACTCGATTTTGGCGATTCGAGAATCGACGGCGTCGTCAAAAGAGCAATGGAGGAAAGGTATCAAATTATTTTCAATCTGTTTCGCCGTATTGCCCCTCCTGAGGAATGTACGAAATATATTCGGCATAAAAGAGAACATTACCGATAATAAAATGATTTTGCATGAGCTCTTGAAATCTTAGACTATCCATGTTATACTGAGCGTCCTCGCTGGAAAGCGATGGGCGTTTTTCTCTAAAAAACTTTTTGAAAAAAGATGTTGACGAAGAGAGAGTAGCGTGTTATGATATTAAAGTCGCCATTAAGAGCGACGGAATAAAAAATCGTTCTTTGAAAACTAAACAAAACGCCAAGCGAA